>NZ_JAYQWM010000026.1:0-61127 GCF_036662595.1 Escherichia sp. Lx600-2
TAACAATAAAATCACCAATGATCTATGGTTTATACATAATTAACATATTTGGTTGGTTTTGATATAAATCAATTTTTAATTCTTGAAAAAAATCTGCAAAACACGATAAATTGTCGTAGATCAAATTGATGAGATCGTGACAATTTCGCTATAAATTGATCACTGTCGAAAAATGCAAATTTGCTCAATAAAAACCTGTTTATTGTAAGGATTTTGCGGCGTAATATAATTACGGGATCAATTTGGTTTATTCATTAACATATTTGTAACTTTTTTATCATTGTCTTTTCCTCTTTTGATGAAATGGCAACGATAGGGGCGAGCAAATAATTTTGTATTGGGGCATGCGTGTGACCCTTTCTAACGGGGTTCACTCTCGGAGTCTTCATGCGATGAGCAAGGAGTCATGATGTTAGATATAGTCGAACTGTCGCGCTTACAGTTTGCCTTGACCGCGATGTACCACTTCCTTTTTGTGCCACTGACGCTCGGTATGGCGTTCCTGCTGGCCATTATGGAAACGGTCTACGTCCTTTCCGGCAAACAGATTTATAAAGATATGACCAAGTTCTGGGGCAAGTTGTTTGGTATCAACTTCGCTCTGGGTGTGGCTACCGGTCTGACCATGGAGTTCCAGTTCGGGACTAACTGGTCTTACTATTCCCACTATGTAGGGGATATCTTCGGTGCGCCGCTGGCAATCGAAGGTCTGATGGCCTTCTTCCTCGAATCCACCTTTGTAGGTCTGTTCTTCTTCGGTTGGGATCGTCTGGGTAAAGTTCAGCATATGTGTGTCACCTGGCTGGTGGCGCTCGGTTCAAACCTGTCCGCGCTGTGGATTCTGGTTGCAAACGGCTGGATGCAAAACCCAATCGCGTCCGATTTCAACTTTGAAACTATGCGTATGGAGATGGTGAGCTTCTCCGAGCTGGTGCTTAACCCGGTTGCTCAGGTGAAATTCGTTCACACTGTAGCGTCTGGTTATGTGACTGGCGCGATGTTCATCCTCGGTATCAGCGCATGGTATATGCTGAAAGGTCGTGACTTCGCCTTCGCTAAACGCTCCTTTGCTATCGCTGCCAGCTTCGGTATGGCTGCCGTTCTGTCTGTTATTGTTCTGGGTGATGAATCCGGCTACGAAATGGGCGACGTGCAGAAAACCAAACTGGCTGCTATTGAAGCTGAGTGGGAAACGCAACCTGCGCCTGCTGCCTTTACTCTGTTCGGCATTCCTGATCAGGAAGAGGAGACGAACAAATTTGCGATCCAGATCCCTTACGCGCTGGGCATCATTGCAACGCGTTCCGTGGATACTCCAGTTATCGGCCTGAAAGAACTGATGGTGCAGCATGAAGAACGCATTCGTAACGGGATGAAGGCGTACTCTCTGCTCGAGCAACTGCGTTCTGGTTCTACCGACCAGGCGGTTCGTGACCAGTTCAACAGCATGAAGAAAGACCTCGGTTACGGTCTGCTGCTGAAACGCTATACGCCAAACGTGGCTGATGCGACTGAAGCGCAGATTCAACAGGCAACCAAAGACTCCATTCCGCGTGTAGCGCCGCTGTACTTCGCGTTCCGTATCATGGTGGCGTGTGGCTTCCTGCTGCTGGCAATCATCGCGCTCTCTTTCTGGAGTGTCATCCGCAACCGCATTGGCGAGAAAAAATGGCTCCTGCGCGCCGCGCTGTACGGTATTCCGCTGCCGTGGATTGCTGTAGAAGCGGGCTGGTTCGTGGCTGAATATGGCCGCCAACCGTGGGCTATCGGTGAAGTGCTGCCGACAGCTGTGGCGAACTCGTCACTGACCGCAGGCGATCTCATCTTCTCAATGGTGCTGATTTGCGGCCTGTATACCCTGTTCCTGGTGGCAGAATTGTTCTTAATGTTCAAGTTTGCACGCCTCGGCCCAAGCAGCCTGAAAACCGGTCGCTATCACTTTGAGCAGTCTTCCACGACTACTCAGCCGGCACGCTAAGACAGGAGTCGTCAAATGATCGATTATGAAGTATTGCGTTTTATCTGGTGGCTGCTGGTTGGCGTTCTGCTGATTGGTTTTGCAGTCACTGACGGTTTCGACATGGGGGTGGGCATGCTCACCCGTTTCCTCGGTCGTAACGACACCGAGCGTCGAATTATGATTAACTCCATCGCACCACACTGGGACGGTAACCAGGTTTGGCTGATCACCGCAGGCGGCGCACTGTTTGCTGCCTGGCCGATGGTCTATGCCGCTGCGTTTTCCGGCTTCTATGTGGCGATGATCCTCGTGCTGGCGTCTTTGTTCTTCCGTCCGGTCGGTTTTGACTACCGCTCCAAGATTGAAGAAACCCGCTGGCGTAACATGTGGGACTGGGGCATCTTCATTGGTAGCTTCGTTCCGCCGCTGGTGATTGGTGTAGCGTTCGGTAACCTGTTGCAGGGCGTACCGTTCAACGTTGATGAATATCTGCGTCTGTACTACACCGGTAACTTCTTCCAGTTGCTTAACCCGTTCGGCCTGCTGGCAGGCGTGGTGAGCGTAGGGATGATCATTACTCAGGGCGCGACTTATCTGCAGATGCGTACCGTGGGCGAACTGCACCTGCGTACCCGTGCAACGGCTCAGGTGGCGGCACTGGTGACACTGGTCTGCTTCGCACTAGCTGGCGTATGGGTGATGTACGGTATCGATGGTTATGTCGTGAAATCGACAATGGACCATTACGCAGCCTCTAACCCGCTGAATAAAGAAGTGGTTCGTGAAGCTGGCGCATGGCTGGTTAACTTCAACAACACGCCAATTCTGTGGGCTATTCCGGCACTGGGTGTGGTTCTGCCGCTGCTGACCATCCTGACTGCACGTATGGATAAAGCCGCGTGGGCGTTTGTGTTCTCCTCCCTGACGCTGGCCTGCATCATCCTGACTGCCGGTATCGCAATGTTCCCGTTTGTGATGCCGTCCAGCACCATGATGAACGCAAGTCTGACAATGTGGGATGCAACTTCCAGCCAGCTGACACTTAACGTCATGACTTGGGTTGCGGTGGTTCTGGTACCGATCATTCTGCTCTACACCGCCTGGTGTTACTGGAAAATGTTCGGTCGTATCACCAAAGAAGATATTGAACGTAACACCCACTCTCTGTACTAAGTAAGGAGCTAAAAATGTGGTATTTCGCATGGATTCTGGGAACGCTTCTTGCCTGTTCGTTTGGGGTAATCACCGCGCTGGCGCTTGAGCACGTCGAATCAGGCAAAGCCGGTCAAGAAGACATCTGATGAGTAAGATTATCGCAACCTTGTATGCGGTAATGGACAAGCGCCCCCTGCGGGCGCTTTCCTTCGTGATGGCGCTTCTGTTAGCAGGATGTATGTTTTGGGACCCATCTCGTTTTGCCGCGAAGACCAGTGAACTGGAAATCTGGCATGGTTTATTGCTGATGTGGGCCGTCTGTGCTGGTGTGATTCACGGCGTGGGCTTTCGTCCGCAGAAGGTTCTTTGGCAAGGGATTTTTTGCCCATTGCTTGCCGATATTGTTCTCATTGTCGGGCTGATTTTCTTCTTCTTTTAAATCAGAATTCTCTTTAAAAAATTATGGGCCGCTCCAGGCCCATAAATTTTTACGCTCCCTTAACTTGCCCTCATTCCCAAACCTCAATCGCGCGCGTATAGTAGCAGCGTTTAAAAGCTCTAACTTTTGTTGCATTACCGGGATGTAAAGTGAATACAACGCTGTTTCGATGGCCGGTTCGCGTCTACTATGAAGATACCGATGCCGGTGGTGTGGTGTACCACGCCAGTTACGTCGCTTTTTATGAAAGAGCACGCACAGAGATGCTGCGTCATCATCACTTCAGTCAGCAGGCGCTGATGGCTGAACGCGTTGCCTTTGTGGTACGTAAAATGACGGTGGAATATTACGCACCTGCGCGGCTCGACGATATGCTCGAAATACAGACTGAAATAACATCAATGCGTGGCACCTCTTTGGTTTTCACGCAACGTATTGTCAACGCCGAGAATACTTTGCTGAATGAAGCAGAGGTTCTGGTTGTTTGCGTTGACCCACTCAAAATGAAGCCTCGTGCGCTTCCCAAGTCTATTGTCGCGGAGTTTAAGCAGTGACTGACATGAATATCCTTGATTTGTTCCTGAAGGCTAGCCTTCTGGTTAAACTTATCATGTTGATTTTGATTGGTTTTTCAATCGCATCCTGGGCCATTATTATCCAGCGGACCCGTATTCTTAACGCAGCGGCGCGCGAAGCCGAAGCGTTTGAGGATAAATTCTGGTCTGGAATCGAACTCTCTCGCCTCTATCAAGAGAGCCAGGGGAAACGGGATAATCTGACCGGTTCGGAACAAATCTTTTACAGCGGGTTCAAAGAATTTGTGCGCCTGCATCGTGCCAATAGCCATGCGCCGGAAGCCGTAGTAGAAGGGGCGTCGCGTGCGATGCGTATTTCCATGAACCGTGAACTTGAAAATCTGGAAACGCACATTCCGTTCCTCGGTACGGTTGGCTCCATCAGCCCGTATATTGGTCTGTTTGGTACGGTCTGGGGGATCATGCACGCCTTTATCGCCCTCGGGGCGGTAAAACAAGCAACACTGCAAATGGTTGCGCCCGGTATCGCAGAAGCGTTGATTGCGACGGCAATTGGTCTGTTCGCCGCAATTCCGGCAGTTATGGCCTACAACCGCCTCAACCAGCGCGTAAACAAACTGGAACTGAATTACGACAACTTTATGGAAGAGTTTACCGCGATTCTGCACCGCCAGGCGTTTACCGTTAGCGAGAGCAACAAGGGGTAAGCCATGGCCAGAGCGCGTGGACGAGGTCGTCGCGATCTCAAGTCCGAAATCAACATTGTACCGTTGCTGGACGTACTGCTGGTGCTGTTGCTGATCTTTATGGCGACAGCGCCCATCATCACCCAGAGCGTGGAGGTCGATCTGCCAGACGCTACTGAATCACAGGCGGTGAGCAGTAACGATAATCCGCCAGTGATTGTTGAAGTGTCTGGTATTGGTCAGTACACCGTGGTGGTTGAGAAAGATCGCCTGGAGCGTTTACCACCAGAGCAGGTGGTGGCGGAAGTGTCCAGCCGTTTCAAGGCCAACCCGAAAACGGTCTTTCTGATCGGTGGCGCAAAAGATGTGCCTTACGATGAAATAATTAAAGCACTGAACTTGTTACATAGTGCGGGTGTGAAATCGGTTGGTTTAATGACGCAGCCTATCTAAACATCTGCGTTTCCCTTGCTTGAAAGAGAGCGGGTAACAGGCGAACAGTTTTTGGAAACCGAGAGTGTCAAAGGCAACCGAACAAAACGACAAGCTCAAGCGGGCGATAATTATTTCAGCAGTGCTGCATGTCATCTTATTTGCGGCGCTGATCTGGAGTTCGTTCGATGAGAATATAGAAGCTTCAGCTGGAGGCGGCGGTGGTTCGTCCATCGACGCTGTCATGGTTGATTCAGGTGCGGTAGTTGAGCAGTACAAACGCATGCAAAGCCAGGAATCAAGCGCGAAGCGTTCTGATGAGCAGCGCAAGATGAAGGAACAGCAGGCTGCTGAAGAACTGCGTGAGAAACAAGCGGCTGAACAGGAACGCCTGAAGCAACTTGAGAAAGAGCGGTTAGCTGCTCAGGAACAGAAAAAGCAGGCTGAAGAAGCCGCAAAACAGGCCGAGTTAAAGCAGAAGCAAGCGGAAGAGGCGGCAGCGAAAGCGGCGGCAGATGCTAAAGCGAAGGCCGAAGCGGATGCTAAAGCTGCGGAAGATGCAGCGAAGAAAGCGGCTGCAGATGCGAAGAAAAAAGCAGAAGCAGAAGCCGCCAAAGCCGCAGCCGAAGCGCAGAAAAAAACCGAGGCAGCAGCTGCGGCGCTGAAGAAGAAAGCGGAAGCGGCAGAAGCAGCTGCAGCTGAAGCAAGAAAGAAAGCGGCAACTGAAGCTGCTGAAAAAGCCAAGGCAGAAGCTGAGAAGAAAGCGGCTGCTGAAAAGGCTGCAGCTGATAAGAAAGCGGCAGCAGAGAAAGCTGCAGCCGACAAAAAAGCAGCAGAAAAAGCGGCTGCAGAAAAGGCAGCAGCTGATAAGAAAGCAGCGGCAGAAAAAGCCGCCGCAGACAAAAAAGCGGCAGCTGCAAAAGCAGCAGCTGCAAAAGCAGCAGCTGCAAAAGCCGCTGCAGCAAAAGCTGCCGCAGAGGCAGATGATATTTTCGGTGAGCTAAGCTCTGGTAAGAATGCACCGAAAACGGGGGGAGGGGCGAAAGGGAACAATGCTTCGCCTGCCGGGAGTGGTAATACTAAAAACAATGGCGCATCAGGGGCCGATATCAATAACTATGCCGGGCAGATTAAATCTGCTATCGAAAGTAAGTTCTATGACGCATCGTCCTATGCAGGCAAAACCTGTACGCTGCGCATAAAACTGGCACCCGATGGTATGTTACTGGATATCAAACCTGAAGGTGGCGATCCCGCACTTTGTCAGGCTGCGTTGGCAGCAGCTAAACTTGCGAAGATCCCGAAACCACCAAGCCAGGCAGTATATGAAGTGTTCAAAAACGCGCCATTGGACTTCAAACCGTAATCGCGATGCTGACTGTTCCGACGGTCAACATCAGGCACCGGTTGCCACGGGGTTCTGGTAGTTTTGTGTATTTTAGTTTGTTAACATTCTGCTAAATTATCGTGGGCCATCGGTCCAGATAAGGGAGATATGATGAAGCAGGCATTACGAGTAGCATTTGGTTTTCTCATATTGTGGGCATCAGTTCTTCATGCTGAAGTCCGCATTGTGATCGACAGCGGTGTAGATTCCGGTCGTCCTATTGGAGTTGTTCCTTTCCAGTGGGCGGGCCCTGGTGCGGCACCTGAAGATATTGGCGGCATCGTTGCTGCCGACTTGCGTAACAGCGGTAAATTTAATCCGTTAGATCGCGCTCGTCTGCCACAGCAGCCGGGTAGTGCGCAGGAAGTACAACCAGCTGCATGGTCCGCGCTGGGTATTGACGCTGTAGTTGTCGGTCAGGTCACTCCGAATCCGGATGGTTCTTACAATGTTGCTTATCAACTTGTTGACACTGGCGGCGCACCGGGTACTGTACTTGCTCAGAACTCGTACAAAGTGAACAAGCAGTGGCTGCGTTATGCTGGTCATACCGCCAGTGATGAAGTGTTTGAAAAACTGACCGGTATTAAAGGTGCGTTCCGTACCCGTATTGCCTACGTTGTTCAGACCAACGGCGGTCAGTTCCCGTATGAACTGCGCGTATCTGACTATGACGGTTACAACCAGTTTGTCGTTCACCGTTCACCACAGCCGCTGATGTCCCCGGCGTGGTCACCAGACGGTTCTAAACTGGCTTATGTGACCTTCGAAAGCGGTCGTTCCGCGCTGGTTATCCAAACGCTGGCAAACGGCGCTGTACGTCAGGTGGCTTCATTCCCGCGTCACAACGGTGCGCCTGCATTCTCGCCAGACGGCAGCAAACTGGCATTCGCCTTGTCGAAAACCGGTAGCCTGAACCTGTACGTAATGGATTTGGCTTCTGGTCAGATCCGCCAGGTGACTGATGGTCGCAGTAACAATACCGAACCGACCTGGTTCCCGGACAGCCAGAACCTGGCATTTACTTCTGACCAGGCCGGTCGTCCACAGGTTTATAAAGTGAATATCAACGGCGGTGCGCCACAACGTATTACCTGGGAAGGTTCGCAGAACCAGGATGCGGATGTCAGCAGCGACGGTAAATTTATGGTAATGGTCAGCTCCAACGGTGGGCAGCAGCACATTGCCAAACAAGATCTGGCAACGGGAGGCGTACAAGTTCTGTCGTCCACGTTCCTGGATGAAACGCCAAGTCTGGCACCTAACGGCACTATGGTAATCTACAGCTCTTCTCAGGGGATGGGATCCGTGCTGAATTTGGTTTCTACAGATGGGCGTTTCAAAGCGCGTCTTCCGGCAACTGATGGACAGGTCAAATTCCCTGCCTGGTCGCCGTATCTGTGATAATAATTAATTGAATAGTAAAGGAATCATTGAAATGCAACTGAACAAAGTGCTGAAAGGGCTGATGATTGCTCTGCCTGTTATGGCAATTGCGGCATGTTCTTCCAACAAGAACGCCAGCAATGACGGCAGCGAAGGCATGCTGGGTGCCGGCACTGGTATGGATGCGAACGGCGGCAACGGCAACATGTCTTCCGAAGAGCAGGCTCGTCTGCAAATGCAACAGCTGCAGCAGAACAACATCGTTTACTTCGATCTGGACAAGTACGATATCCGTTCTGACTTCGCTCAAATGCTGGATGCACATGCAAACTTCCTGCGTAGCAACCCGTCTTACAAAGTCACCGTAGAAGGTCACGCGGACGAACGTGGTACTCCGGAATACAACATCTCCCTGGGTGAACGTCGTGCGAACGCCGTTAAGATGTACCTGCAGGGTAAAGGCGTTTCTGCAGACCAGATCTCCATCGTTTCTTACGGTAAAGAAAAACCTGCAGTACTGGGTCATGACGAAGCGGCATACTCCAAAAACCGTCGTGCGGTACTGGTTTACTAAGAGAATTGCATGAGCAGTAACTTCAGACATCAACTATTGAGTCTGTCGTTACTGGTTGGTATAGCGGCCCCCTGGGCCGCTTTTGCTCAGGCACCAATCAGTAGTGTCGGCTCAGGCTCGGTCGAAGACCGCGTCACTCAACTTGAGCGTATTTCTAATGCTCACAGCCAGCTTTTAACCCAACTCCAGCAACAACTCTCTGATAATCAATCCGATATTGATTCCCTGCGTGGTCAGATTCAGGAAAATCAGTATCAACTGAATCAGGTCGTGGAGCGGCAAAAGCAGATCCTGTTGCAGATCGACAGCCTCAGCAGCGGTGGTGCAGCGGCGCAATCAACCAGCGGTGATCAAAGCGGTGCGGCGGCATCAACGACGCCGACAGCTGATGCTGGTACTGCGAATGCTGGCGCGCCGGTGAAAAGCGGTGATGCAAACACGGATTACAATGCAGCTATTGCGCTGGTGCAGGATAAATCCCGCCAGGATGACGCAATGGTGGCATTTCAGAATTTCATCAAAAATTACCCTGATTCAACTTACCTGCCAAACGCCAATTATTGGCTGGGTCAGTTAAACTACAACAAGGGTAAAAAAGATGATGCGGCGTACTATTTTGCTTCGGTAGTGAAAAACTATCCGAAGTCACCAAAGGCTGCAGATGCGATGTTTAAAGTCGGTGTCATCATGCAGGACAAAGGTGACACCGCAAAAGCGAAAGCCGTATACCAGCAGGTTATCAGTAAATACCCTGGTACTGATGGCGCTAAACAGGCACAAAAACGTCTGAACGCGATGTAATGCATAACACACGACCAGAAGTCGCATTATTTCTGGTCGTGTCGTGCGAATCATAAGCAGTTGAGTGATCTACATCGAAATTTTTGTTGCGCTCAAGTCTGAAATCAGTAATATATGCCGCCGTTGCCACGGGATATCAAACAAACCGAAAGCAACGAAAAAGTGGGTCGTTAGCTCAGTTGGTAGAGCAGTTGACTTTTAATCAATTGGTCGCAGGTTCGAATCCTGCACGACCCACCACTAACCTAGTTAGTTGTAGTATCCAGCGTAGTATCGGGTGATTAGCTCAGCTGGGAGAGCACCTCCCTTACAAGGAGGGGGTCGGCGGTTCGATCCCGTCATCACCCACCACTTCGGGTCGTTAGCTCAGTTGGTAGAGCAGTTGACTTTTAATCAATTGGTCGCAGGTTCGAATCCTGCACGACCCACCACTAACCTAGTTAGTTGTAGTATCCAGCGTAGTATCGGGTGATTAGCTCAGCTGGGAGAGCACCTCCCTTACAAGGAGGGGGTCGGCGGTTCGATCCCGTCATCACCCACCACTTCGGGTCGTTAGCTCAGTTGGTAGAGCAGTTGACTTTTAATCAATTGGTCGCAGGTTCGAATCCTGCACGACCCACCAGTTTTAACATCAAACTCAGATGTTAAGCGTGAAGGATAACGTTGCGCCAGCAACGGCCCGTAGGGCGAGCGAAGCGAGTCATCCTGCACGACCCACCAATCTTAAAGATTGGCCCCGAGTAAAAATCTTTCAGGTAACACCCGTATGGGTCGTTAGCTCAGTTGGTAGAGCAGTTGACTTTTAATCAATTGGTCGCAGGTTCGAATCCTGCACGACCCACCATCCTGAATGATTAAAGCAGCATAATCCCGCAAGGGGTCGTTAGCTCAGTTGGTAGAGCAGTTGACTTTTAATCAATTGGTCGCAGGTTCGAATCCTGCACGACCCACCAATGTAAAAAAGCGCCCTAAAGGCGCTTTTTTGCTATCTGCGATACTCAAAGATTCGAACCTGCAGCAGGTTTGAGTTGAGCGTAGCGAAACAACGGAGCCGCTCGCGGCGACGGCCCGAAGGGCGAGCGAAGCGAGTCATCCTGCACGACCCACCAATGTAAAAAAGCGCCCTAAAGGCGCTTTTTTGCTATTCAGGCATCTCTCAATTTCAATTCTTGACCCTGATGACATACTCCGCGCTTGCTGCGTAAACAACTTTACGTCGGAGGAATAAGACGCAAAGTGTGGCATTCGGCATCTCATACGTAATTCGAGTGACTTTTCCCCACCATTCGACTATCTTGTTTAGCATATAAAACAAATTACACCGATAACAGCGAATATCACGCTAATGTCGGTTTTAACGTTAAGCTTGTAAAACGAGATGGTAAGATGAGCGTGATGTTTGATCCAGACACGGCGATTTATCCTTTCCCCCCGAAGCCGACGCCGTTAAGCATTGATGAAAAAGCGTATTACCGCGAGAAGATAAAACGTCTGCTAAAAGAACGTAATGCGGTGATGGTTGCCCACTACTATACCGATCCCGAAATTCAACAACTGGCAGAAGAAACCGGTGGTTGTATTTCTGATTCTCTGGAAATGGCGCGCTTCGGTGCAAAGCATCCCGCTTCTACGTTGTTAGTCGCTGGGGTGAGATTTATGGGAGAAACCGCCAAAATTCTCAGTCCGGAAAAAACAATTCTGATGCCGACACTTCAGGCTGAGTGTTCACTGGATCTCGGCTGCCCTGTTGAAGAATTTAACGCATTTTGCGATGCCCATCCCGATCGTACTGTCGTCGTCTACGCCAACACTTCTGCTGCGGTAAAAGCGCGCGCAGATTGGGTGGTAACTTCAAGCGTTGCCGTCGAACTTATTGATCATCTTGATAGTTTGGGTGAAAAAATCATCTGGGCACCCGACAAACATCTGGGGCGTTACGTGCAAAAACAGACGGGCGCAGACATTTTATGCTGGCAGGGTGCTTGCATTGTGCATGATGAATTTAAGACTCAGGCGTTAACCCGCTTGCAAGAAGAATACCCGGATGCTGCCATACTGGTGCATCCAGAATCACCACAAGCTATTGTAGATATGGCTGATGCGGTCGGTTCCACCAGTCAACTGATCGCTGCTGCAAAAACATTGCCACATCAGCGGCTTATCGTGGCAACCGATCGGGGCATTTTCTACAAAATGCAGCAGGCGGTGCCAGATAAAGAGTTACTGGAAGCACCAACCGCGGGTGAGGGCGCAACCTGCCGCAGCTGCGCGCATTGTCCGTGGATGGCCATGAATGGCCTTCAGGCTATCGCTGAGGCATTAGAACAGGAAGGAAGTAATCACGAGGTTCATGTTGATGAGAGGCTGCGAGAGAGGGCGCTGGTGCCGCTCAATCGTATGCTGGATTTTGCGGCTACACTACGTGGATAACGAATAATAAGGCGTAACGTTACGCTTTGGGGGAAAGATGGATTTTTTTAGTGTGCAGAATATCCTGGTACATATACCAATAGGGGCAGGCGGTTATGATCTCTCATGGATCGAAGCGGTAGGCACGATCGCCGGGTTGCTGTGTATTGGCCTTGCCAGTCTGGAGAAGATCAGCAACTACTTCTTTGGCCTGATCAACGTCACCTTGTTTGGCATTATTTTCTTTCAGATTCAGCTGTATGCCAGCCTGCTATTACAGGTGTTTTTCTTTGCCGCGAATATTTACGGTTGGTATGCGTGGTCGCGACAAACCAGTCAGAACGAGGCGGAGTTGAAAATTCGCTGGTTACCATTGCCGAAGGCATTAACCTGGCTGGCGGTTTGTGTCATTGCTATTGGTCTGATGACGGTATTTATCAATCCGGTGTTTGCATTTTTGACCCGCGTGGCAGTCATCATCATGCAAGCATTAGGATTACAGGTTGCGATGCCTGAACTACAACCGGACGCTTTCCCGTTCTGGGATTCTTGCATGATGGTGTTATCTATCGTGGCAATGATTCTGATGACGCGTAAATATGTGGAAAACTGGCTGTTGTGGGTGATTATTAACGTGATTAGCGTCGTTATTTTTGCACTTCAGGGCGTTTACGCCATGTCTCTGGAGTACATCATCCTGACCTTTATTGCGCTCAACGGCAGCCGGATGTGGATCAACAGCGCACGCGAAAGAGGCTCACGCGCGCTGTCCCATTAATGGTGATGATGTGAATGGCCAGACACCCCTTCATTCAGGTGGCAGTCTGGCCCATGACAAGGTTGATATTCCATCTGAATGGTGGCGTGCTCAATCTGATAGTGATCCATCAGGTAGTGTTGGATCTGATCCAACAAGGCATCGTGATCGTGTGGCGGGATCACCTGCACATGCAACGTCATCACCGGCTTCTCGCCTACCATCCATACATGCACATGGTGCACATTGCGGACTTCCGGGATTTCCCGGCACATACGACGCTTCAGTTCAGCGATATCCAGCGATACCGGTGCACCTTCAAGTAATTCATTCACGCTATCTTTCAACAGTCGCCACGCGCTACGCAGAACCAGAAGCGACACCAGTATCGAGAGAATGGGGTCAGCAGGTGTCCAGCCGGTCCAGATAATAATCAACGCGGCAATAATAGCCCCAACCGAACCCAGCAGGTCCCCGAGCACATGCAGTGCCGCTGCTCGTACGTTGAGGTTTTTCTCTTCGCTGCCGTGATGAAGTAACCAGAAAGAAAGTATATTTGCCAGCAACCCAGCCACGGCAATTGCCATCATCATGCCGCCCTCGACCGGACGCGGCGTGCGGAAGCGTTCTATCGCCTCCCAGACAATCAAAATGGTAATTACCACCAGGGCGATGGCATTCACAAACGCCGCGAGCGTGGTCAGTCTTAGCCAACCGAAAGTGTGGCGAATGGTGGGAGGACGACGTGAAAATTGCACGGCGAGTAGGGCGAAAAGCAGGGCGGCAGTATCGGTCAACATATGACCCGCATCGGCCAGCAAAGCCAGAGAACCAGAAAGAAAACCACCAACGACTTCTACCAGCATAAACCCGGCAGTCACGCCGAAAGCATACAACAAGCGACGAGCATTATTATCTTCTGGCAGGTGTGAGGACGTGTGTGAGTGTGAGTGCGCCATGACGAGTCATCCCTTAATTATTCTCACTTAACTTTATGACATCATACTGCTTTTAGAAGTGAAAAATTAAAAGGGAGAGACTCCGCTCTCCCATTATTGGCTATTTTGCAGGGTTACTGCGTGGTACCGTCGGTTTTGGTATCGACATCATTATTGATGCCATCACCGGTTTGTACCTTTTTATTGATATCCGGACAGCGACCATCTTTGCACATGGTGTTCTTGTGCTCTTCATCTTTAGTCATTCCGTCATTGTTCATTGAAGAACCATCCGGATGCAGCATTGTGCCGCCAGAACCGTTATTTACCCCGTTATTGTCGACGTTATTTGGCGCGACATTTTCACGGGCGTCAGGGGCTACCTGGCCCGCATCAGCTGCGGCGTTTGCCTGGCCGTTATTAGTTTGCGCTCCGCTATCGGCAGCCAGTGCGGCACCGCTGGCAAGGCTTAGAGTGGCAGTCAGAAATAGTGTGGCCAGTTTTGTCATTTTCATAGGATGCTCCTGTTATGGTCGTTATGTCGGATAACCTCTTCCAACAGTGCATTTGCAGGTGAATATAAGACATTGGTTTAAGATTTCAGCCAGGCAAAGAAATCCAGCAGAGAATCTTGAAATAATTAACAAACAAAGGAGTTACAGTTAGAAATTGTAGGAGAGATCTCGTTTTTCGCGACAATCTGGCGTTTTTCTTGCTAATTCCAGGATTAATCCGTTCATAGTGTAAAACCCCGTTTACACATTCTGACGGAAGATATAGATTGGAAGTATTGCATTCACTAAGATAAGTATGGCAACACTGGAACAGACATGAATTATCAGAACGACGATTTACGCATCAAAGAAATCAAAGAGTTACTTCCTCCTGTCGCATTGCTGGAAAAATTCCCCGCTACTGAAAATGCCGCTAATACGGTTGCCCATGCCCGAAAAGCGATCCATAAAATCCTGAAAGGGAATGATGATCGCCTGTTAGTGGTGATTGGTCCGTGCTCAATTCATGATCCTGTAGCGGCTAAAGAGTACGCAACTCGCTTGTTGGCGCTGCGTGAAGAGCTGAAAGATGAGCTGGAAATCGTAATGCGCGTCTATTTTGAAAAGCCGCGCACCACGGTGGGCTGGAAAGGGCTGATTAACGATCCGCATATGGACAATAGCTTCCAGATCAACGACGGTTTGCGTATTGCCCGTAAATTGCTGCTTGATATTAACGACAGCGGTCTGCCAGCGGCGGGTGAGTTTCTCGATATGATCACCCCACAATATCTCGCTGACCTGATGAGCTGGGGCGCAATTGGCGCACGTACCACCGAATCGCAGGTGCACCGCGAACTGGCATCAGGGCTTTCTTGTCCGGTCGGCTTCAAAAATGGCACCGACGGTACGATTAAAGTGGCTATCGATGCCATTAATGCCGCCGGTGCGCCGCACTGCTTCCTGTCCGTAACGAAATGGGGGCATTCGGCGATTGTGAATACCAGCGGTAACGGTGATTGCCATATCATTCTGCGCGGCGGTAAAGAGCCTAACTACAGCGCGAAGCACGTTGCTGAAGTGAAAGAAGGGCTGAACAAAGCAGGCCTGCCAGCACAGATGATGATCGATTTCAGCCATGCTAACTCGTCAAAACAATTCAAAAAGCAGATGGATGTTTGTGCTGACGTTTGCCAGCAGATTGCCGGTGGCGAAAAGGCCATTATCGGTGTGATGGTGGAAAGTCATCTGGTTGAAGGCAATCAGAGCCTGGAGAGCGGGGAGCCGCTGGCCTATGGTAAGAGCATCACCGATGCCTGCATTGGCTGGGAAGATACCGATGCTCTGTTACGTCAACTGGCGAATGCAGTAAAAGCGCGTCGCGGGTAATTTATAGTCGAATCGCCATGACTGTACGTTTGTAGCCCTGATAAGACGCGCAGCGTCGCATCAGGCAATGTGCTCCATTGGTAGCAACGACAAACAAAAAAGCCGACTCACTTGCAGTCGGCTTTCTCATTTTTAAACGAATAACGTTTACTTCGCTTTACCCTGATTAGCAACCGCCGCTGCTTTCGCCGCGATCTCGTCAGCATTACCCAGATAATAGCGTTTCAGCGGTTTGAAATTCTCGTCGAACTCATACACCAGCGGCACGCCTGTCGGGATATTCAGCTCAAGAATCTCTTCTTCGCTCATATTATCGAGATATTTCACCAACGCACGCAGAGAGTTACCGTGTGCAGCGATGATCACGCGCTCACCGCTCTTCATACGCGGCAGAATGGTTTCATTCCAGTAAGGGATCACGCGGTCAATGGTCAGCGCCAGGCTTTCCGTCAGCGGCAGCTCTTTCTCGCTCAGTTTCGCGTAACGCGGATCGTGACCCGGATAACGCTCATCATCTTTAGTCAGTTCCGGCGGAGTCACTGCAAAACCACGACGCCACTGTTTCACCTGCTCGTCGCCATACTTTTCAGCAGTTTCCGCTTTGTTCAGACCCTGCAACGCACCGTAGTGACGTTCGTTCAGTTTCCAGGATTTCTCTACGGGCAGCCATGCCTGATCCAGTTCGTCCAGCACATTCCACAGGGTATGGATAGCGCGTTTCAGCACAGAGGTGTAAGCAAAGTCAAAGCTGTAACCTTCCTCTTTCAGCAGCTTACCTGCTGCTTTTGCTTCGCTTACGCCTTTCTCAGACAGATCCACGTCGTACCAACCGGTGAAACGGTTTTCTTTGTTCCACTGACTTTCGCCATGACGAACCAGAACCAGCTTAGTTACAGCCATATACTTACTCCTCAAATCATCTTTTAATGATAATAATTCTCATTATATTGCCGTGACGAAGCAACAGCAATGCTTACGCATAACCATAGCGAAAATAGTGGCGCAGTGTAAGGTTGTTGTGAATATTGAGTTGCAAATATGTCGGCGTTTGCTGGTGATTTGAACAATATGAGATAAAGCCCTCATGACGAGGGCTTAACATTACTCAGCAATAAACTGATATTCCGTCAGGCTGGAATACTCTTCGCCAGGACGCAGGAAGCAGTCCGGTTGCGGCCATTCAGGGTGGTTCGGGCTGTCCGGCAGAAACTCGCTTTCCAACGCCAGCCCTTGCCAGTCGGCGTAAGGTTCGGTTCCCCGCGACGGTGTGCCGCCGAGGAAGTTGCCGGAGTAGAATTGCAGAGCCGGAGCGGTGGTGTAGACCTTCAGCTGCAATTTTTCATCTGCTGACCAGACATGCGCCGCCACTTTCTTGCCATCGCCTTTGGCCTGTAACAAGAACGCGTGATCGTAACCTTTCACTTTGCGCTGATCGTCGTCGGCAAGAAACTCACTGGCGATGATTTTGGCGCTGCGGAAATCAAAAGACGTTCCGGCGACAGATTTCAGGCCGTCGTGCGGAATGCCGCCTTCATCAACCGGCAGATATTCGTCCGCCAGAATCTGCAACTTGTGATTGCGCACGTCAGACTGCTCGCCGTCAAGATTGAAATAGACGTGATTAGTCATATTCACCGGGCAAGGTTTATCAACTGTGGCGCGATAAGTAATGGAGATACGGTTATCGTCGGTCAGACGATATTGCACCGTCGCGCCGAGATTACCCGGGAAGCCCTGATCGCCATCATCTGAACTCAGGGCAAACAGCACCTGACGATCGTTCTGGTTCACAATCTGCCAGCGACGTTTGTCGAACCCTTCCGGGCCGCCGTGCAGCTGGTTAACGCCCTGACTTGGCGAAAGCGTCACGGTTTCACCGTCAAAGGTATAACGGCTATTGGCGATGCGGTTGGCATAACGACCAATAGAGGCCCCCAGAAACGCGGCCTGATCCTGATAGCATTCCGGGCTGGCACAGCCGAGCAGCGCCTCGCGGACGCTGCCATCGGAAAGCGGAATACGGGCTGAAAGTAAAGTCGCACCCCAGTCCATCAGCGTGACTACCATCCCTGCGTTGTTACGCAAAGTTAACAGTCGGTACGGCTGACCATCGGGTGCCAGTGCGGGAGTTTCGTTCAGCACTGTCCTGCTCCTTGTGATGGTTTACAAACGTAAAAAGTCTCTTTAATACCTGTTTTTGCTTCATATTGTTCAGCGACAGCTTGCTGTACGGCAGGCACCAGCTCTTCCGGAATAAGCGCGACGATACAGCCGCCAAATCCGCCGCCGGTCATGCGTACGCCACCTTTGTCGCCAATCACAGCTTTGACGATTTCTACCAGAGTGTCAATTTGCGGCACGGTGATTTCGAAATCATCGCGCATAGAGGCATGAGACTCCGCCATCAACTCGCCCATACGTTTCAGGTCGCCTTGCTCCAGCGCGCTGGCAGCTTCAACGGTGCGGGCGTTTTCAGTCAGGATATGACGCACGCGTTTCGCCACGATTGGGTCCAGCTCATGTGCAACAGCGTTGAACTCTTCAATGGTGACATCGCGCAGAGCTGGCTGCTGGAAGAAACGCGCACCGGTTTCGCACTGTTCACGACGGGTGTTGTATTCGCTGCCAACCAGGGTACGTTTGAAGTTACTGTTGATGATGACGACAGCCACACCTTTCGGCATGGAAACTGCTTTGGTCCCCAGTGAGCGACAGTCAATCAGCAAGGCATGATCTTTCTTGCCGAGTGCGGAAATTAGCTGATCCATGATCCCGCAGTTACAGCCAACAAACTGGTTTTCTGCTTCCTGACCGTTAAGCGCGATTTGTGCGCCGTCCAGCGGCAGATGATAAAGCTGCTGCAATACGGTTCCGACCGCGACTTCCAGTGAAGCGGAAGAACTTAACCCGGCACCCTGCGGCACATTGCCGCTGATCACCATGTCCACACCGCCGAAGCTGTTGTTACGCAGTTGCAGATGTTTCACCACGCCACGAACGTAGTTCGCCCATTGATAGTTTTCATGCGCGACAATGGGCGCATCGAGGGAAAACTCGTCGAGCTGATTTTCATAATCGGCTGCCATTACGCGAACTTTACGGTCATCGCGTGGCGCACAACTGATCACGGTTTGATAATCAATCGCGCAGGGCAGAACGAAACCGTCGTTGTAGTCGGTGTGTTCACCAATCAAATTCACGCGGCCAGGCGCCTGAATGGTGTGAGTGGCAGGGTAGCCAAATGCGTTGGCAAACAGAGATTGCGTTTTTTCTTTCAGACTCATTTCTTACACTCCGGATTCGCGAAAATGGATATCGCTGACTGCGCGCAAACGCTCTGCTGCCTGTTCTGCGGTCAGGTCTCGCTGGGTCTCTGCCAGCATTTCATAACCAACCATAAATTTACGTACGGTGGCGGAGCGCAACAGAGGCGGATAAAAGTGCGCGTGCAGCTGCCAGTGTTGATTCTCTTCGCCATTAAATGGCGCGCCGTGCCAGCCCATAGAGTAGGGGAAGGAGCACTGGAAGAGGTTGTCATAACGACTGGTCAGCTTTTTCAACGCCAGCGCCAGATCGCTGCGCTGGGCGTCGGTCAAATCGGTGATCCGTAAAACGTGGGCTTTGGGCATAAGTAGCGTTTCGAACGGCCAGGCAGCCCAGTAAGGCACAACTGCTAACCAGTGTTCGGTTTCGACAACGGTACGGCTACCGTCTGCCAGCTCGCGCTGAACATAATCCACCAGCATTGGTGATTTCTGCTCGGCAAAAAATTCTTTTTGCAGGCGGTCTTCGCGCTCAGCTTCGTTAGGCAGGAAGCTATTTGCCCAAACCTGTCCGTGCGGATGCGGGTTAGAGCAGCCCATCGCCGCGCCTTTGTTTTCAAAGACCTGCACCCATGGGTACGTTTTCCCCAGTTCTGCGGTTTGCTCCTGCCAGGTTTTGACGATTTCCGTCAATGCCGCAACACTGAGCTCTGGCAGCGTTTTACTGTGATCCGGTGAAAAGCAGATCACCCGGCTGGTACCGCGCGCGCTCTGGCAACGCATCAGCGGATCGTTGCTTTCTGGCGCATCTGGCGTGTCAGACATCAAGGCCGCAAAGTCATTAGTGAAAACGTAAGTCCCGGTGTAATCGGGGTTTTTATCGCCTGTCACCCGCACATTACCTGCGCAGAGGAAGCAATCTGGATCGTGCGCAGGTAACACCTGTTTGGCTGGCGTTTCCTGCGCCCCCTGCCAGGGGCGCTTAGCGCGGTGCGGTGAAACCAGAATCCATTGCCCGGTGAGCGGGTTGTAGCGGCGATGTGGATGATCAACGGGATTAAATTGCGTCATGGTTGTTCCTTAATCGGGATATCCCTGTGGATGGCGTGACTGCCAGTGCCAGGTGTCCTGCGCCATTTCATCGAGTGTGCGCGTTACGCGCCAGTTCAGTTCACGGTCAGCTTTGCTGGCGTCCGCCCAGTAGGCCGGAAGGTCGCCCTCGCGACGCGGTGCAAAATGATAGTTAACCGGTTTGCCGCAGGCTTTGCTGAAGGCATTAACCACGTCCAGCACGCTGCTGCCTACGCCAGCACCGAGGTTGTAGATGTGTACGCCTGGCTTGTTCGCCAGTTTTTCCATCGCCACGACGTGACCGTCCGCCAGATCCATTACGTGGATGTAATCGCGTACGCCAGTACCGTCTTCGGTCGGATAATCGTTACCAAAAATCGCCAGCGAGTCGCGACGGCCTACAGCAACCTGGGCGATGTATGGCATCAGGTTATTCGGAATGCCTTGCGGATCTTCGCCCATATCGCCCGACGGATGCGCGCCAACCGGGTTGAAGTAGCGCAGCAGGGCAATGCTCCAGTCCGGCTGGGCTTTTTGCAGATCGGTGAGGATCTGTTCCACCATCAGCTTGCTTTTGCCGTAAGGGCTTTGCGGTGTGCCGGTCGGGAAGCTTTCAACGTATGGAATTTTGGGCTGATCGCCATAAACGGTGGCGGAGGAGCTAAAAATAAAGTTTTTGACGTTAGCGGCGCGCATGGCGCTAATCAGGCGCAGAGTACCGTTGACATTGTTGTCGTAATATTCCAGCGGTTTTTGTACCGATTCGCCAACGGCTTTCAGCCCGGCGAAGTGGATCACGGTGTCGATAGCGTGATCGTGCAGGATCTCGGTCATCAACGCTTCGTTACGGATATCGCCTTCAACAAACGTTGGATGTTTGCCGCCTAAACGCTCGATAACAGGCAGTACGCTGCGCTTACTGTTACAGAGGTTATCAAGAATGATGACATCATGACCGTTTTGCAGTAATTGCACACAGGTATGACTTCCAATGTAACCGCTACCACCGGTGACCAGAACTCTCATAATTCGCTCCATTAGGCTTATGGTATGAAATAACCATAGCATAACAAAGATGCGAAAAGTGTGACATGGAATAAATTAGTGGAATCGTTTACACAAGAGTTTTGCCATTTTTTATGTGCGATTAAGTGATTATAAAACAGAGGGTTTATGAATGATTGCGCTTTTTATCTGAAAAAAAGACGCGGTTTCATGCCTGCATGTGTCGAACCGTTGGCCGGAGAGGGCGCTTAGGCCGCCTCCGGCAAGGTCAGCACTACCGACTCAATATATTTTTGTCAGCACATAGCGATAGAGTCCACCGTCCGGCACGAACTCAAGACGATGGGTAATACAGGCAGGCGCATCTTCAGCGTGGTGCGAAACAAACAACAATTGCGTTTCACCTTCGCTAATCAGCACATCAACAAAACGGCGGATAAGCTGGCGATTCAGCGGATCAAGCCCCTGTAGTGGTTCATCGAGAATAAGCAACGTCGGATGTTTCACCAGTGCGCGGACAATCAGCGCCAGACGCTGCTGTCCCCAGGAAAGACTATGGAACGGAGCGTCAGCCGTGCGTTTATCAATGCCGAGAATATCCAGCCACTGCTGCACCAGTTTTTGCTGGCGATCCGAAACGGCCTGATAAATGCCAATCGAATCGAAATAGCCAGAAAGAATCACATTACGCACCGTGGTGCTGACCCGGTAATCCAGATGCAAACTACTGCTGACGTAACCGATATGCTTTTTGATGTCCCAGATGGTTTCGCCGCTGCCGCGACGTCGGCCGAAAAGCGTCAAATCGTTGCTGTAACCTTGCGGATGATCGCCAGTAATCAGGCTTAATAACGTCGATTTTCCCGCACCATTTGGCCCGACAATTTGCCAGTGCTCGCCAGGATTCACCTGCCAGCTAAGGTTATTAAGAATGGGGCGATCATTATAAGAAACCACGCCATTATTCAGCACAATGCGCGGTTCGTTGGTGGGTAAGGCGTGACGTGCTGAAGGTTCATCCGGCTCCGGCAGTTGCACACCTACAAGCTGTTCGCTATGCGCCAGTTGCGCGACGAGTGCTTGCTGGAGCAGTTCCTCTTTAGCGCCAGTTTCCGCTAAAGTACAATCCGCCAGCACGCCAGCAAACTGGACAAATTCCGGGATCTCATCGAAGCGATTGAGCACCAGTACCAGAGTAATACCGGACTGATGTAACGAGGCGAGTCGCTCAGCCAGCTGCTGACGTGAGGCAACATCAAGGCCATCGAACGGCTCATCAAGAATCAACAAGTCAGGCTCCGACATCAGAGCCTGACACAGCAGGGTTTTTCGCGTCTCGCCAGTGGAAAGGTATTTAAAGCGTCGGTCGAGGAGGGCGGTAATACCGAACTGCTGTGCCAGTTGCATGCAGCGCGGTGCATCCTTTACTTCATCCTGAATAATCTCAGCCGTAGAGCGTCCGGTGTCATCTTCGCCAGGGCCGAGCATATCGGTGTTATTCCGCTGCCATTCGTCGCTGACGAGCTTTTGCAATTGCTCGAAGGAGAGACGAGTGATGTGGGAAAACTGGCTTTGCCGTTCACCTTTCAAAAGCGGAAGTTCCCCCGCCAGCGCGCGGGCCAGGGCCGATTTCCCGCTTCCATTCGAACCGACAAACGCCCAACTATCCCCCGCGTTTAACGTTAGCTGAGGCAATTGCAGCGTTTTTGTGTCGCCAAGACGAAACGTGCCTTGCAAGATTTGCAATGATGACATTTTATATCCCATTTTGTGCAGCGATTACTGACAGGGATACGTGTTTCATAACAAATTGTCAACACGCTTAGCACAGCGTGGCGATAATCACGCTGTCGGCATTAAAGTAGGCCGTGACATTCTGTCCTTGCTGAAGAGAAGTCGCTTCATTTACCGGCACTGTGGCGCACAGTGTTTGCCCGTCCGGTAGCGCCATTAATACTTCGCACTGCTCTGCGCCGCGCTCAATATGACTAATAATACCCGGTAATTGGTTGTCAGCGTTTTGCGCGACCGCTTCGTCCTGAGTAATGCCTACCCACGGCGCTTTTAGCAATATCAACACTTCTTTGCCTTCATCCAGCCCCAGACGCGCGCCGCTTTGTGCGGTAATTGCGACTTTCAGGCGTGTTTTTCCATCAGCCAGTAAGACATCAACATGCTGTTGAACGTCATCATGATCGCGGGCGGTGATGGTACCGAACCACTGGTTACGGGCGCTGGTTTGCAGTGAAAAACGTGAGATCGCGGCCAGCAGGCTGTTCAGCGGCAGGGCGTCATCGTCACTTAACACATCAAAGGCTTTTTGCTGGATTTGCGCCAGTAAGTCATAGAGCTGAATCAGTCGCTGACCATAGCGGGTCAGTACTGCGCCGCCGCCACCTTTACCGCCTGTTGCACGCTCGACCAGAATATGCTCACTTAACTGATTCATCTCGTTAATGGCATCCCAGGCGCTTTTATAGCTGATACCGGCATCTTTCGCTCCCTGGCTAATGGAACCGGAAAGCGCAATGTGTTTTAGTAGCGAAATGCGGCGCGGGTCGGCGAATAATTTTTGTTGGAGCTTAAGGGTGAGAAGGATTTCGGCCTGCATAACAATGTCCTGGCAAAAGTCTTATTGTGACGGAAAACGAACGCCACGCAAAGCTGACCGCACAAAAGGGGAGTGCTTTTCTGTGCTTAGCGGTTAGAATAGTCTCATGACTATATCTGGAGTTGACCATGTTAGAGTTATTAAAAAGTCTGGTATTCGCCGTAATCATGGTACCTGTCGTGATGGCCATCATCCTGGGTCTGATTTACGGTCTTGGTGAAGTATTCAACATCTTTTCTGGTGTTGGTAAAAAAGACCAGCCCGGACAAAATCATTGATTCCCTGAATGCCCGCTTAGTCGGGCATTTTCTTTTTCTCAACTTCCTGCTTTTCCTGCCGATATTTTTTCTTATCTACCTCACAAAGGTTAGCAATAACTGCTGGGAAAATTCCGAGTTAGTCGTTATATTGTCGCCTACATAACGTTACATTAAGGGGTTACCAATGGCTCGTAAATGGTTGAACTTGTTTGCCGGGGCGGCACTCTCTTTCGCTGTTGCTGGCAATGCACTGGCAGATGAAGGGAAAATCACGGTGTTCGCCGCCGCATCACTGACTAACGCAATGCAGGACATTGCTACGCAGTATAAAAAAGAGAAAGGCGTGGATGTGGTTTCTTCTTTCGCTTCGTCATCTACTCTCGCCCGTCAGATTGAAGCGGGTGCGCCTGCGGATCTGTTTATTTCTGCCGATCAGAAATGGATGGATTATGCGGTTGATAAAAAAGCGATCGATACAGCTACGCGTCAGACACTGCTCGGCAATAGCCTGGTCGTTGTAGCACCGAAAGCCAGCGAGCAGAAAGATTTCATCATCGACAGCAAAACTAACTGGACTTCGCTGCTGAATGGCGGTCGCCTCGCGGTTGGCGATCCGGAACATGTCCCTGCTGGCATTTATGCAAAAGAAGCACTGCAAAAACTGGGCGCATGGGATACGCTCTCCCCGAAACTGGCTCCGGCGGAAGATGTTCGTGGCGCGCTGGCGTTGGTCGAACGCAATGAAGCGCCGTTGGGCATTGTTTACGGTTCTGACGCAGTTGCCAGCAAAGGGGTAAAAGTGGTTGCCACCTTCCCGGAAGATTCACATAAAAAAGTGGAATATCCGGTTGCTGTTGTGGAAGGGCATAACAATGCGACAGTGAAAGCATTTTATGATTATCTGAAGGGACCGCAGGCAGCGGAAATCTTTAAACGTTACGGATTTACAACCAAGTAATGATACTGACCGATCCAGAATGGCAGGCAGTTTTATTAAGCCTGAAAGTTTCTTCCCTGGCTGTGCTGTTTAGCCTGCCGTTTGGGATCTTTTTTGCCTGGTTACTGGTGCGTTGCACGTTTCCGGGCAAATCTCTGCTCGACAGCGTACTGCATCTACCGCTGGTGTTACCGCCCGTGGTCGTCGGTTACTTATTATTAGTTTCGATGGGGCGGCGCGGATTTATCGGTGAACGTCTGTATGACTGGTTTGGTATAACCTTCGCCTTTAGCTGGCGCGGCGCGGTTCTCGCTGCCGCCGTCATGTCGTTTCCGCTGATGGTGCGGGCAATTCGTCTGGCGCTGGAAGGGGTTGATGTCAAACTGGAACAGGCCGCAAGAACACTGGGGGCCGGGCGCTGGCGCGTTTTCTTTACTATCACGTTACCGCTGACCTTACCGGGAATTATTGTTGGTACGGTACTGGCTTTTGCTCGTTCTCTCGGTGAATTTGGCGCAACCATCACCTTTGTGTCGAACATTCCTGGTGAAACGCGAACCATTCCTTCTGCCATGTATACCCTGATTCAGACCCCCGGTGGGGAAAGTGGCGCAGCGAGACTGTGCATTATTTCTATTGCGCTGGCGATGATCTCCCTGTTGATTTCAGAATGGCTGGCCAGAATCAGCCGTGAACGGGCGGGGCGCTAATCATGCTGGAACTGAATTTTTCCCAGACGTTGGGCAACCATTGCCTGACTATTAATGAAACGCTGCCCGCCAATGGCATCACTGCTATCTTTGGCGTCTCCGGTGCCGGAAAAACTTCGCTGATTAACGCCATCAGTGGACTGACGCGCCCGCAAAAAGGGAGGATTGTCCTCAATGGTCGGGTACTAAATGATGCCGAAAAAGGTATCTGCCTGACGCCAGAAAAGCGTCGCGTTGGCTATGTTTTTCAGGATGCGCGGCTGTTTCCGCATTACAAAGTGCGTGGCAATCTGCGCTACGGCATGGCGAAAAGCATGGTCGATCAGTTCGATAAGCTGGTGGCGCTTTTAGGCATTGAACCGTTGCTTGACCGTTTACCAGGCAGCCTGTCCGGAGGCGAAAAACAGCGCGTAGCGATTGGGCGGGCTTTGCTGACGGCACCAGAATTGCTGTTGCTGGATGAACCGCTGGCGTCACTGGATATTCCGCGTAAACGCGAACTGTTGCCTTATCTGCAACGTCTGACGCGGGAAATCAACATCCCGATGTTGTATGTCAGCCATTCGCTGGATGAGATCCTCCATCTGGCAGACAGAGTGATGGTACTGGAAAACGGTCAGGTGAAAGCCTTTGGCGCGCTGGAAGAAGTCTGGGGTAGTAGCGTGATGAATCCGTGGCTGCCGAAAGAGCAACAAAGTAGCATTCTGAAAGTGACGGTACTTGAGCATCATCCGCATTACGCGATGACTGCGCTGGCGCTGGGCGATCAGCATTTGTGGGTCAATAAGCTGGACGAACCGCTGCAAGCTGCGCTACGTATCCGCATTCAGGCTTCCGATGTTTCTCTGGTTTTACAACCGCCGCAGCAAACCAGCATTCGTAACGTATTGCGGGCAAAAGTTGTTAATAGTTATGACGACAACGGCCAGGTAGAAGTGGAGCTGGAAGTCGGCGGTAAAACGCTGTGGGCGCGTATCAGCCCGTGGGCCAGGGATGAACTGGCGATCAAACCTGGCCTGTGGCTGTACGCGCAAATTAAAAGTGTGTCGATAACCGCCTGATTAAATCAGGTGGCTATAAATGAACTGGGCAATGCTGTCGGTGGTGTTATCACCAATCACAATGTTGGCGCGCGCTTTTACCGCGTCATCGGCGTTGCCCATCGCCACGCCTGTACCAGCGGCCTCCAGCATACTGATATCATTAAAGTTATCGCCGAACGCCACGACGTTCTCCATCGACCAGCCTTGCGCCTCAACCCATTTCGTCAAACGTTTACCTTTGCTGTTGCCGCCGCGTGCAATATCAACCTGATCGTGCCAGGACCATTCACACTCCAGTCCCAGTTCATGTTCGACATGCTTACCAAAATGCTGCAATTGCGGCAGGTCATCGTGCGTCAGGGCGAACTTCCATACGGCGTTAACTTGTTGCGCCGTTTCAGCCAGAGAAGCGACTTGTGTGAAAGTCGGACGCTGTTCCGGCGGCAGGGTTTGCGCCCAGTTAGACGTGCGAATGACATGCCCGGTCGGGTGCTCATAGACCATTGCATCATCCACATACATCAGACCGTGAATGTGGTGTTCATTCAGCATCTCAATGAGTTGCAGGGCTTTATTAACGGGCATTGGGTCCGCTTCCAGCACGGTTTTTGCATGATAATCATACAAATAGGTGCCATTACAGCAAATAGCAGGTGTATCCAGCGCCAGCGCCTGATAAAAAGGATGAATAGCGACGTGATGGCGACCTGTGACGATGATTAATTGATAGCCTGCTTCGCGAGCGCGGGCCAGGGCTTCTATCGATGAAGGAAGCAGGGTCTTTTTCGGGGTCAATAAGGTGCCGTCTAAGTCGAGAGCAATCACGCGTGTGGTCATGGCGTATTCCAGATTAAGGTTAAGAATTTTCGTCTGCGCGAATGGTACACCGATACCACTATCGGACAAAATTCTGCGTTTTAATTCAGCATTCACCGCCAAAAGCGACTAATTTTAGCTGTTACAGTCAGTTGCTAAATGCAAAGGAGCATTCATGAAGCAAACAGTTTATATTGCCAGCCCTGAGAGCCAGCAAATTCACGTCTGGAACCTGAATCATGAAGGCGCACTGACGCTGACACAGGTTGTCGATGTGCCGGGGCAGGTGCAGCCGATGGTGGTCAGCCCGGACAAACGTTATCTCTATGTTGGTGTTCGCCCTGAGTTTCGCGTCCTGGCGTATCGTATCGCCCCGGACGATGGCGCACTGACCTTTGCCGCAGAGTCTGCGCTGCCGGGTAGTCCGACGCATATTTCCACCGATCACCAGGGGCAGTTTGTCTTTGTAGGTTCTTACAATGCGGGTAACGTGAGCGTAACGCGTCTGGAAGATGGCCTGCCAGTGGGCGTCGTCGATGTGGTCGAGGGGTTGGACGGTTGCCATTCCGCCAATATCTCACCGGACAACCGTACGCTGTGGGTTCCGGCATTAAAGCAGGATCGCATTTGCCTGTTTACGGTCAGCGATGATGGTCATCTGGTGGCGCAGGACCCTGCGGAAGTGACTACCGTTGAAGGGGCCGGCCCGCGTCATATGGTATTCCATCCAAACGAACAATATGCGTATTGCGTCAATGAGTTAAACAGCTCAGTGGATGTCTGGGAACTGAAAGATCCGCACGGCAATATCGAATGTGTCCAGACGCTGGATATGATGCCGGAAAACTTCTCCGACACCCGTTGGGCGGCTGATATTCATATTACCCCGGATGGTCGTCACTTATATGCCTGTGACCGTACCGCCAGCCTGATTACTGTCTTCAGCGTTTCGGAAGATGGCAGCGTGTTGAGTAAAGAGGGCTTCCAGCCAACTGAAACCCAGCCGCGCGGCTTTAATATCGATCACCGTGGTAAGTATCTGATTGCCGCCGGGCAAAAATCTCACCATATCTCGGTATACGAAATTGTTGGTGAGCAGGGGCTACTGCATGAAAAAGGCCGCTATGCGGTCGGGCAGGGACCGATGTGGGTGGTGGTTAACGCACACTAACCGCTGATTTACCCGGCGCAGTCTCTCCTGCGCCGGTGTATTAACCTATCTCCTGTAACGCATGTCTCTGGCGTTCGACGATATTGGTCCACAAATTGTCTTTATCGTCAGTCCACAAATTAATCAGCAAGGCAAAAAAGCGTTCAGCTGCCGGAGAAAGCACGGCATCTTTGCGGCGAATAATCCCCAATGTCCGACGTATAACGGGTTCCACCAGTGGGATACCAATAATCGAAGAATAGGGCGCATGGGGCATTGCCAGACCAGGAAGCGCTGAAATCCCCAGTCCTGCCTCCACCAGTCCTAATGACGTCGAAAGATGACGCACTTCGTAAAACCAGTCCAGCTTCCAGGGCTTGTCGGCTAGCTGTTGTTCTATCAACAGTCGGTTGCCGCTGGAGGAGCGTACGCCAATCATTTTGTAACCCACTAACTCCTGCCATTCTACAAGCTGCTTTTTGGCCAATGGATGGTCACGCCGACAGGCCAGCACGAACGGCTCGTTGACCAGTGGGCTAAAATCAATGGATGAATTTGTGACGTTGTTCATGTTTATGCCAAAGTCTGATTCGTTACATAGCACCGATTCCATGCAATTATTCGTGCCTTGTTCCAGAATCCGCACTTTAATATTGGGATACAGCTCATTAAATTTACCGATTGCCAGCGGTAAAAAATAAAATACTGCGGTCGGAATACACGCTAACGTCACCATACCACGATGATAAGCATTCATATCACGAATATTAAAAAGCGTTTCATCGAATTTCTTTATTAATTCCCGCGCCTCCGGGAGCAACCTTTTTCCTGCTTTTGTTAACGTAACCTTGCGAGTTGTACGCTCAAATAGTTGAATATGTAAATCTTCCTCCATCTTTTTTATTCTTCGCGTTAATGCAGGTTGCGTAATGTTGAGTAATTTAGCGGCATTGTTAAATGAACTGGACTCTGCCAGTATGACAAATGCCTTCATACTTGATAATTCATGCTTCATTATTACTCCGGAAAATGGAAGCGTTGATTTTGGGTGGCTGGCCGTTAAAAATTTTAACTGCATTTAGCCAACTTAAATTAATGAAAAAATGTTATTAATCGTTGAGCTAAAGTCATTAGAGATGCTTTGCCCTTAATGTAACCATATCGCAATAAGTTATATTTTTAAATTGAGGGCATTATTATGAAAAAAATACCCTGCGTGATGATGCGAGGTGGAACCTCGAGGGGCGCGTTCCTGTTAGCGGAACATTTACCCGAAGATCAAACGCAGCGCGATAAAATATTGATGGCAATTATGGGTTCCGGTAACGATCTGGAAATTGACGGTATTGGCGGCGGTAATCCGCTGACCAGTAAAGTCGCCATTATTAGCCGTTCCAGCGATCCGCGTGCTGATGTCGATTATCTGTTTGCTCAAGTTATCGTCCATGAGCAACGTGTCGATACCACGCCTAACTGCGGCAATATGCTGTCTGGCGTTGGGGCATTCGCCATTGAAAATGGTTTGATTGCAGCGACTTCGCCAGTTACCCGCGTACGTATCCGCAACGTCAATACGGGTACGTTTATCGAAGCTGATGTGCAAACACCAAATGGTGTTGTCGAGTACGAGGGTAGCGCCAGAATTGACGGCGTACCGGGTACTGCCGCACCGGTTGCGCTCACTTTCCTGAATGCCGCTGGAACGAAAACCGGAAAAGTTTTCCCGACTGATAATCAGATTGATTATTTTGACGATGTCCCGGTGACCTGTATCGATATGGCGATGCCAGTCGTCATTATTCCGGCTGAATATCTGGGAAAAACAGGCTATGAATTACCGGCGGAACTGGATGCCGACAAAGCATTATTAGCCCGCATTGAATCTATCCGTCTACAAGCGGGTAAAGCAATGGGCTTAGGTGATGTCAGTAATATGGTTATCCCTAAACCTGTGCTTATTTCTCCAGCGCAGAAAGGCGGGGCAATTAATGTGCGTTATTTTATGCCGCATTCTTGCCATCGCGCGTTGGCGATAACCGGTGCTATTGCTATTTCCAGTAGTTGTGCATTGGAAGGCACCGTCACCCGACAAATCATCCCTTCTGTAGGATATGGCAATATCAATATTGAACCCCCCAGTGGTGCGCTCGACGTTCATTTAAGTAATGAAGGTCAGGATGCCACGACGTTACGCTCATCTGTTATTCGGACGACCAGAAAAATATTTTCCGGTGAAGTTTATCTTCCCTGAAAAGATTCGTTGTCAGGATAAGGACAATCAATAAAGGACTTCTGTATGAGTCATACAGAAAGAACAGGATTTTAAATGAATAAGAAATCGTTATGGAAGCTAATTCTGATATTAGCGATCCCATGTATTATTGGCTTTATGCCAGCTCCGGCAGGATTAAGCGAACTGGCGTGGGTGCTTTTTGGTATTTACCTGGCGGCCATTGTGGGGCTGGTTATCAAGCCTTTCCCGGAACCTGTCGTACTGTTAATTGCCGTTGCTGCCTCCATGGTGGTGGTCGGTAACTTATCCGACGGTGCGTTTAAAACCACCGCCGTATTAAGCGGTTACTCTTCAGGTACTACCTGGCTGGTGTTCTCGGCGTTTACCTTAAGCGCCGCATTTGTGACCACCGGTTTAGGTAAACGTATTGCCTATCTGCTGATTGGTAAAATCGGTAACACCACGCTGGGTCTGGGTTACGTTACGGTATTCCTCGATCTGGTACTGGCTCCGGCAACACCGTCTAACACCGCGCGTGCGGGCGGCATTGTGTTACCGATCATCAACAGCGTGGCGGTAGCTTTGGGGTCCGAACCGGAAAAAAGTCCGCGTCGTGTCGGACATTACCTGATGATGTCCATTTACATGGTCACCAAAACCACCAGCTATATGTTCTTTACCGCAATGGCGGGGAACATTCTGGCGCTGAAAATGATCAACGACATTCTGCACCTGCAAATTAGCTGGGGTGGATGGGCGCTGGCCGCCGGATTGCCGGGCATCATTATGCTGCTGGTCACCCCGCTGGTGATTTACACCATGTATCCACCAGAAATTAAGAAGGTGGATAACAAAACCATCGCTAAAGCGGGCCTTGCCGAACTGGGACCGATGAAAATCCGCGAAAAAATGCTGCTCGGTGTCTTTGTGCTGGCGCTGCTGGGCTGGATTTTCAGTAAGTCTCTGGGGGTTGATGAATCCACCGTGGCAATCGTTGTTATGGCGACCATGCTGCTGCTGGGTATCGTTACCTGGGAAGACGTGGTTAAAAATAAAGGCGGCTGGAATACCTTAATCTGGTACGGCGGTATTATCGGCTTAAGCTCCTTATTATCGAAAGTTAAATTTTTCGAATGGTTAGCTGAAGTCTTTAAAAATAACCTGGCATTTGATGGTCACGGTAACGTTGCTTTCTTCGTTATTATTTTCCTCAGCATCATCGTGCGTTATTTCTTCGCTTCCGGTAGTGCCTATATCGTTGCTATGTTACCTGTATTTGCCATGCTGGCGAACGTCTCCGGCGCACCGTTAATGTTAACCGCGCTGGCACTGTTGTTCTCCAACTCCTATGGCGGCATGGTTACTCACTATGGCGGCGCGGCAGGTCCGGTCATCTTTGGCGTGGGTTACAACGATATTAAATCCTGGTGGTTGGTCGGTGCGGTACTGACGATATTAACCTTCCTGGTGCATATCACCCTCGGCGTATGGTGGTGGAATATGCTGATCGGCTGGAACATGCTGTAAATATACTCGTCATACTTCAAGTTGCATGTGCTGCGTCTGCGTTCGCTCACCCCAGTCACTTACTTATGTAAGCTCCTGGGGATTCACTCGCTTGTCGCCTTCCTGCAACTCGAATTATTTAGAGTATATCCATTTATTATCTTTCTGCGCACTTCACGGTGCGCAGATATCTGGAGCATTTAATGATCAAGTTATCTGAAAAAGGCGTGTTTCTCGCCAGTAATAACGAAATAATTGCCGAAGAACATTTCACCGGCGAAATTAAAAAAGAAGAAGCCAAAAAAGGCACTATTGCCTGGTCTATTCTCTCTTCTCATAATACGTCCGGAAATATGGATAAACTTAAAATTAAGTTTGATTCATTAGCCTCTCACGATATTACCTTTGTTGGTATTGTACAGACCGCTAAAGCGTCCGGTATGGAACGTTTCCCGCTGCCGTATGTGCTGACCAACTGCCATAACTCACTTTGCGCCGTCGGCGGCACCATTAACGGTGATGACCATGTTTTTGGTTTATCGGCGGCTCAGCGTTATGGCGGTATTTTTGTGCCTCCGCATATTGCGGTCATCCATCAATATATGCGTGAGATGATGGCAGGTGGCGGCAAAATGATCCTCGGGTCAGACAGTCACACCCGTTACGGTGCATTAGGGACAATGGCAGTCGGTGAGGGCGGCGGCGAGTTGGTAAAACAATTGCTTAATGACACCTGGGATATCGACTATCCGGGAGTTGTTGCGGTGCATCTGACCGGAAAACCAGCGCCGTATGTGGGGCCGCAGGATGTGGCGCTGGCTATCATCGGTGCCGTGTTCAAAAACGGCTACGTCAAAAACAAAGTGATGGAATTCGTAGGTCCCGGTGTTGCTGCGCTCTCTACCGATTTCCGTAACAGCGTTGACGTTATGACCACTGAAACGACCTGTTTAAGTTCTGTCTGGCAAACCGATGAAGAAGTCCATAACTGGCTGGCGCTGCACGGTCGCGGCCAGGATTACTGCCAGCTTAACCCTCAACCGATGGCGTACTACGATGGCTGCATCAGCGTTGATTTAAGCGCCATCAAACCAATGATTGCGCTGCCGTTCCACCCGAGCAACGTGTATGAAATCGACACACTGAACCAGAACCTGACCGACATTCTGCGTGAGATTGAAATTGAGTCCGAACGCGTGGCGCACGGTAAAGCCAAACTCTCGCTGCTGGACAAAGTGGAAAATGGTCGCCTGAAAGTGCAGCAGGGGATTATCGCGGGCTGTTCTGGCGGTAACTACGAAAACGTCATCGCGGCGGCGAATGCACTGCGCGGTCAATCCTGTGGCAATGACACCTTCTCGCTGGCGGTTTACCCGTCATCACAGCCGGTGTTTATGGATTTAGCCAAAAAAGGTGTGGTAGCAGATTTGATTGGCGCAGGCGCAATTATCAGAACCGCGTTCTGCGGCCCATGCTTTGGCGCGGGCGATACGCCAATCAACAACGGTTTGAGTATTCGCCACACCACGCGTAACTTCCCGAACCGCGAAGGCTCTAAGCCAGCTAATGGGCAGATGTCAGCGGTGGCGTTGATGGACGCTCGTTCTATCGCTGCGACTGCGGCAAACGGTGGCTATTTAACCTCTGCCAGCGAACTCGATTGCTGGGACAACGTGCCGGAGTACGCCTTCGATGTAACGCCGTATAAAAATCGCGTCTATCAAGGCTTTGTGAAAGGGGCGACCCAGCAACCGCTGATTTACGGACCGAACATTAAAGACTGGCCGGAATTGGGTGCGCTGACTGACAATATCGTCCTCAAAGTGTGCTCGAAGATCCTCGACGAAGTGACCACCACCGACGAATTGATTCCTTCCGGTGAAACCTCTTCTTATCGTTCAAATCCGATTGGTCTGGCGGAGTTTACCCTGTCACGCCGCGATCCAGGTTATGTTGGCAGAAGTAAAGCGACTGCTGAGCTGGAAAATCAGCGTCTGGCGGGGAATGTCAGCGAGCTGACAGAGGTGTTTGCGCGCATTAAGCAGATTGCTGGTCAGGAGCATATTGATCCGCTGCAAACTGAAATTGGCAGCATGGTCTATGCGGTGAAACCAGGCGATGGTTCTGCGCGTGAACAGGCGGCGAGCTGCCAGCGTGTGATTGGCGGTCTGGCGAATATTGCCGAGGAGTACGCGACTAAACGCTACCGTTCTAACGTCATCAACTGGGGGATGTTACCTTTGCAGATGGCGGAAGTGCCAACCTTTGAAGTGGGGGATTACATTTACATCCCTGGCATTAAAGCGGCGCTGGATAATCCGGGTACGACGTTTAAAGGTTATGTGATCCATGAAGATGCGCCGGTAACGGAAATTACGCTCTATATGGAAAGTCTGACTGCTGAAGAGCGCGAGATTATCAAGGCGGGTAGTTTGATTAACTTCAATAAAAACCGTCAGATGTAAAAAGCACCATGTGAATGTAGGTCGCATTCGGCACTTATTGTCGGATGCGATGCTGGCGCATCTTATCCGACCTACAAATCGCATCGAACCGTAGGCCGGATAAGGCGTTTACGCCGCATCCAGCAAATAGTTAATAGCTCTTACTTCTTCGCCTCTGCAACCACTTTGCTACCCACGCCGCGGTTATTGTATTCCCACATGCGGTTGTAGTTAGTGTCATTCAGATTGCGCTGTATTTCGTCGCTATCGTCAACGCTGCCGGTATTACCCGCAAACGGACGATTAGAGATCACCGCATCGCCCCACGGTTTAACCGTGTTAAAACCTTCGTTGATGGCGCTATCACGGATCACCACCTGACCGTTGGTATTGGCATCAACATCCAGCGAGCGGCCCAGTTGCGCCACGCCATCACCGGAAGCATTGAAACGGCTGTTTACGGCGAGGAAACCGTAATAGATGTTGGACAGCGTAGCCGGTGCAAACACATACGCTTCTTGCTGAGTACGTGAGTTCACCACGCGGAATTCGGTGTTATCGAACACCACTGCACCGCGACCAGAAACGATATCCACATCCCCTTCAATATAGCTGTTGGTCACCAGCGTACGCGGCTGACGATTCGTTTCCAGACGGTTCTGCACACCGCTGTTGGTGACAAAGAAGGTGTTCTGACGACCGAGAATGTTAACGTTGTTAATCTGTACCTGGTCACCGTCAGTACGCAGTGCCACCGCCGGATGGTTACCCGCATCTACGCTATCACCCAGCGTGTTTTCGATGGTCAGGTTTTGCAGTTGCAGGCCATTATTTTGTGACCAGAAGACCGCAGAACACAGAACACCGATACTGTCGCTGCGTTTGCTCTGGCAGCTATCGTACATATACCACGCTGGTTTACCTGGCATATATTTGCCGCGCGGGTTGACGTCGTGACGCCAGTCGGCAGGGCTCATGCCCCCATCAAGGGAAAGCCCAATCTTCACATCAATCGGTTTTTCACCTGTACCGTACAGAGTAATTCCACCTGGAGCAGCAGGGACATACACCGTTCCCTGATACTCACCAGGCATCACGGCAATATACTGGCGCTTGTTAGTGCGCTTGATAATTGCCGCATCTACCGCCGCCTGAATCGTGGTATGCGTTACACCTTGAGTACCCGCCGGGCCGACAACAAAGTCAGGTTGCGCAGGCAGGGTTATCGGGGACGGATTCCACGCTGCAGCACCTGGTGTCAGGGATGCAAAATAGTGTTGAGCATCGAAATTCTGCGCTTCTTTTGCCGACAGAATCGGGCGAGAAGAGGTACCAGGCGCAGTTTGATCAGAAGGACGTTGATCGGGTGGTGTTGAGCTACAGGCGGTCAGCGTCACGCCAAAAGCCAATGCCAGCGCCAGACGGGAAACTGAAAATGTGTTCACAGGTTGCTCCGGGCTATGAAATAGAAAAATGAATCCGTTGAAGCCTGCTTTTTTATACTAACTTGAGCGAAACGGGAAGGTAAAAAGACAAAAAGTTGTTTTTAATACCTTTAAGTGATACCAGATAGCATTGCGCCATCTGGCAGAGTGATTAACTAAACATCGCGGTAATCGATGCGCTTGCCAGAGAGTGGAAATGAACGTTAAACCCGACCATCGCGCCGCTGGCTCCTTTATCGACATCAATACGCTCTACATCCAGCGCGTGAACGGTAAAAATGTAGCGATGGGTTTCGCCTTTCGGCGGCGCTGCGCCATCGTATCCGGTTTTACCAAAATCGGTACGCGTCTGCAAAACGCCGTCTGGCATTGCTACCAGACCAGAGCCAAACCCTTGCGGTAATACGCGGGTATCAGCGGGTAAATTAACAACTACCCAGTGCCACCAGCCGGAGCCGGTTGGCGCATCCGGGTCGTAGCAGGTGACAACAAAACTTTTCGTTCCCGCAGGAACATCATCCCACGCCAGATGCGGTGAAATATTATCGCCATCGTAACCCATGCCGTTAAAGACATGACGATGCGGCAACTTATCGCCATCGCGCAGATCGTTACTGATGAGTTTCATGAACCCTCCTTTCTAGTTTGCAGAAAGTGTAGCCAGAAACCCTCACGCTGACTTCCCGTTATTGGCAAAAAAATGTTTCATCCTGTACCGCGCGGTTAACCGCTGCGGTCAGACGCTGCAACTGTTGCGGGAGAATAATATAGGGCGGCATCAGGTAAATCAGTTTGCCAAAAGGCCGGATCCAGACACCCTGTTCGACAAAGAATTTTTGCAGCGCCGCCATATTCACCGGACGAGTGGTTTCGACCACACCGATTGCCCCCAGTACGCGCACATCGGCAACCATTTCGGCATCACGGGTTGGTGCCAGTTGCTCGCGCAGCTGTACTTCAATAGCCGCCACCTGCTGCTGCCAGTCGCCAGATTCGAGAATCGCCAGGCTGGCGTTTGCTGCCGCGCAGGCCAGCGGATTACCCATAAAAGTTGGCCCATGCATAAAGCAGCCGGCTTCGCCGTTACTGATGGTTTCCGCAACCTCGCGCGTGGTGAGCGTGGCGGAAAGGGTCATTGTGCCGCCGGTTAAGGCTTTACCGAGGCACAAAATGTCCGGCGCGATTTCTGCATATTCACAGGCAAACAGTTTGCCGGTACGACCAAATCCGGTGGCGATCTCGTCGGCAATCAGCAAGATACCTTCGCGATCGCACATTTTGCGGATTCGTTTTAACCATTCCGGATGGTACATGCGCATCCCGCCTGCGCCCTGGACAATCGGTTCAATGATCACCGCCGCGATTTCATGACGATGCGCCGCCATCAGGCGGGCAAAGCCCACCATATCGCGCTCATCCCATTCACCATCCATGCGGCTTTGCGGGGCGGGAGCAAACAAGTTTTCTGGCAGATAGCCTTTCCACAGGCTGTGCATTGAGTTGTCCGGATCGCACACCGACATCGCGCCAAAGGTATCGCCATGATAACCATTGCGGAAGGTCAGAAAACGCTGGCGCGCTTCGCCTTTGGCCTGCCAGTACTGCAACGCCATTTTCATCGCCACTTCCACCGCTACGGAGCCGGAGTCCGCGAGAAAAACGCATTCCAGCGGTTGCGGCGTCATCGCCACCAGTTTGCGGCACAGCTCAATGGCTGGCGCATGGGTGATACCGCCAAACATCACATGCGACATGGCATCAATTTGCGACTTCATCGCCGCATTAAGCTGCGGGTGATTGTAACCGTGGATCGCCGCCCACCAGGACGACATACCGTCAACCAGGCGTCTGCCGTCAGACAAAATTAGCTCGCAACCTTCGGCGCTCGCCACCGGATAAACCGGTAGCGGGGAGGTCATGGATGTGTATGGGTGCCAGATATGGCGTTGGTCAAAGGCAAGATCGTCCGTTGTCATAATCGACTTGTAAACCAAATTGAAAAGATTTAGGTTTACGAGTCTACACCGAATTAACAACAAAAAACACGTTTTGGAGAAGCCCCATGGCTCACCGCCCACGCTGGACATTGTCGCAAGTCACAGAATTATTTGAAAAATCGTTGCTGGATCTGCTGTTTGAAGCGCAGCAGGTGCATCGTCAGCATTTCGATCCTCGTCAGGTACAGGTCAGCACTTTGCTGTCGATTAAAACCGGAGCTTGTCCGGAAGATTGCAAATACTGCCCGCAAAGCTCGCGCTACAAAACCGGGCTGGAAGCCGAGCGGTTGATGGAAGTTGAACAGGTGCTGGAGTCGGCGCGCAAAGCGAAAGCGGCAGGATCGACGCGCTTCTGTATGGGCGCGGCGTGGAAGAATCCCCACGAACGCGATATGCCGTACCTGGAACAAATGGTGCAGGGGGTAAAAGCGATGGGGCTGGAGGCGTGTATGACGCTGGGCACGTTGAGTGAATCTCAGGCGCAGCGCCTCGCGAACGCCGGGCTGGATTACTACAACCACAACCTGGACACCTCGCCGGAGTTTTACGGCAATATCATCACCACCCGCACTTATCAGGAACGCCTCGATACGCTGGAAAAAGTGCGCGATGCCGGGATCAAAGTCTGTTCTGGCGGCATTGTGGGCTTAGGCGAAACGGTAAAAGATCGCGCCGGATTATTGCTGCAACTGGCAAACCTGCCGACGCCGCCGGAAAGCGTGCCAATCAATATGCTGGTGAAGGTGAAAGGCACCCCCCTTGCCGATAACGATGATGTCGATGCCTTTGATTTTATTCGCACCATTGCCGTAGCGCGGATCATGATGCCGACCTCTTACGTGCGCCTTTCTGCCGGACGCGAGCAGATGAATGAACAGACTCAGGCAATGTGCTTTATGGCTGGCGCAAACTCGATTTTCTACGGTTGCAAACTACTAACCACGCCGAATCCGGAAGAAGATAAAGACCTGCAACTGTTTCGCAAACTGGGGCTAAATCCGCAGCAAACTGCCGTGCTGGCAGGGGATAACGAACAACAGCAGCGTCTGGAGCAGGCACTGATGACCCCGGACACTGACGAATATTACAACGCGGCAGCACTATGAGCTGGCAGGAGAAAATCAACGCGGCGCTCGATGCGCGGCGTGCTGCCGATGCCCTGCGTCGCCGTTATCCAGTGGCGCAAGGAGCCGGACGCTGGCTGGTGGCGGATGATCGCCAGTATCTGAACTTTTCCAGTAACGATTATTTAGGTTTAAGCCATCATCCGCAAATTATCCGTGCCTGGAAGCAGGGGGCGGAGCAATTTGGCGTCGGTAGCGGCGGTTCCGGTCACGTCAGCGGTTATAGCGTGGCGCATCAGGCGCTGGAAGAAGAACTGGCCGAGTGGCTGGGCTATTCGCGGGCACTGCTGTTTATCTCTGGTTTTGCCGCTAATCAGGCGGTCATTGCCGCGATGATGGCAAAAGAGGACCGCATTGTCGCTGACCGGCTAAGCCATGCCTCATTGCTGGAGGCTGCCAGTTTAAGCCCGTCGCAGCTTCGCCGTTTTGTTCATAACGATGTCACTCATCTGGCGCGACTGCTTGCTTCCCCCTGTCCGGGGCAGCAACTGGTGGTGACAGAAGGCGTGTTCAGCATGGACGGCGATAGTGCGCCACTGGGGGAAATCCAGCAGGTAACGCAACAGCACAATGGCTGGTTGATGGTCGATGATGCCCACGGCACGGGCGTTATCGGGGAGCAGGGGCGCGGCAGCTGCTGGCTGCAAAAGGTAAAACCAGAATTGCTGGTAGTGACTTTTGGCAAAGGATTTGGCGTCAGCGGGGCAGCGGTGCTTTGCTCCAGTACGGTGGCGGATTATCTGCTGCAATTCGCCCGCCATCTTATCTACAGCACCAGTATGCCGCCCGCTCAGGCGCAGGCATTACGTGCGTCACTGGCGGTCATTCGCAGTGATGAGGGTGATGCACGGCGCGAAAAACTGGCGGCACTCATTACGCGTTTTCGTGCCGGAGTACAGGATTTGCCGTTTACGCTTGCTGATTCATGCAGCGCCATCCAGCCATTGATCGTCGGTGATAACAGCCGTGCGTTACAACTGGCAGAAAAACTGCGCCAGCAAGGCTGCTGGGTCACGGCGATTCGCCCGCCAACCGTACCCGCTGGTACTGCGCGACTGCGCTTAACACTAACCTCCGCGCATGAAATGCAGGATATCGACCGTCTGCTGGAGGTGCTGCATGGCAACGGTTAATAAACAAGCCATTGCAGCGGCATTTGGTCGGGCAGCCGCGCACTATGAGCAACACGCAGAGTTACAGCGCCAGAGTGCTGACGTCTTACTGGCAATGCTCCCACTGCGTAAATACACCCACGTACTGGACGCGGGGTGTGGGCCAGGCTGGATGAGCCGCCACTGGCGAGAGCGTCACGCGCAGGTGACGGCGTTAGATCTCTCGCCGCCAATGCTTGCGCAAGCCCGCCATAAAGATGCCGCAGATCATTATCTGGCGGGAGATATCGAATCCCTGCCGTTAGCGACTGCGACGTTCGATCTTGCATGGAGCAATCTCGCGGTGCAGTGGTGCGGTAATTTATCCACGGCACTCCGCGAGCTGTATCGGGTGGTGCACCCCGGAGGCGTGGTCGCGTTTACCACGCTGGTGCAGGGATCGTTACCCGAACTGCATCAGGCGTGGCAGGCGGTGGACGAGCGCCCGCATGCTAATCGCTTTTTATCGCCAGATGAAATCGAACAGTCACTGAACGGCGTGCATTATCGACATCATATTCAGCCCATCACGCTGTGGTTTGATGATGCGCTCAGTGCCATGCGTTCGCTGAAAGGCATCGGTGCCACGCATCTTCATGAAGGGCGCGACCAGCGAATATTAACGCGTTCACAGTTGCAGCGATTGCAACTGGCCTGGCCGCAACAACAGGGGCGATATCCTCTGACGTATTATCTTTTTTTGGGAGTGATTGTTCGTGAGTAAACGTTATTTTGTCACCGGAACGGATACCGAAGTGGGGAAAACTGTCGCCAGTTGTGCACTTTTACAAGCCGCAAAGGCAGCAGGCTATCGGACGGCAGGTTATAAACCGGTCGCCTCTGGCAGCGAAAAGACCCCGGAGGGTTTACGTAATAGTGACGCGCTGGCGTTACAGCGCAACAGCAGCCTTCAGCTGGATTATGCAACGGTAAATCCTTACACCTTCGCAGAACCCACCTCACCGCACATCATCAGCGCGCAAGAGGGCAGGCCGATAGAATCATCGGTAATGAGCTCCGGATTACGCGCGCTTGAACAACAGGCTGACTGGGTGTTAGTGGAAGGCGCTGGCGGCTGGTTTACGCCCCTTTCTGACACTTTCACTTTTGCGGATTGGGTAACACAGGAACAACTGCCGGTAATACTGGTGGTTGGCGTGAAACTTGGCTGCATTAATCACGCGATGTTGACGGCACAGGCGATACAACACGCCGGGCTGACTCTGGCGGGTTGGGTGGCGAACGATGTCACGCCTCCGGGAAAACGTCACGCTGAATATATGACCACGCTCACCCGCATGATTCCCGCGCCGCTGCTGGGAGAGATCCCCTGGCTTGCAGAAAATCCAGAAAATGCGGCAACCGGAAAGTACATAAACCTTGCCTTGTTGTAGCCATCCTGTATTTGGTTAAATTGCGAGCGAGATCGCGTCTTCGATTGACTGCAATTTAACCAATTAAATTCTAAAATAATCACGAAAAAAATTTTACTTCCGCATCATGCGGCGAATGTGGGAATTGCCCAAGCGGCGGGGGATAGGGGCTGCAGACAGTTATCCACTATTCCTGTGGATAACCATGTGTATTAGAGTTAGAAAACACGAGGCAAGCGAGAGAATACGCGGCTTGCACGCGAATTGGCGTTAAAGACGGCTCAAAGAAATATCTTTTATTTTTTAACTGGTTAGATAATTGCAATGGCAGTCACTGAACAGGCATCTCTTGCCATAAAACTGACATCACTCATCTTGACAAATGTTAAAAAAGCCGTTGCTTTGGGGATAACCCGGTAAGGTCCGAGTTTTATCTCGCCACAGAGTAAATTTTGCTCATGATTGACAGCGGAGTTTACGCTGTATCAGAAATATTATGGTGATGAACTGTTTTTTTATCCAGTATAATTTGTTGGCATAATTAAGTACGACGAGTAAAATTACATACCTGCCCGCCCAACTCCTTCAGGTAGCGACTCATGAGTAAACCGTTCAAACTGAATTCCGCTTTTAAACCTTCTGGCGATCAGCCAGAGGCGATTCGACGTCTCGAAGAGGGGCTGGAAGATGGCCTGGCGCACCAGACGTTACTTGGTGTGACTGGTTCCGGGAAAACCTTCACCATTGCCAATGTCATTGCTGACCTTCAGCGCCCTACCATGGTACTTGCGCCCAACAAAACGCTGGCGGCCCAGCTGTATGGCGAAATGAAAGAGTTCTTCCCGGAAAACGCGGTGGAATATTTCGTCTCCTACTACGACTACTATCAGCCAGAAGCCTATGTACCGAGTTCCGACACCTTCATTGAGAAAGATGCCTCGGTAAACGAACATATCGAACAGATGCGTTTGTCCGCCACCAAAGCGATGCTGGAGCGGCGTGATGTGGTTGTGGTCGCGTCTGTTTCCGCGATTTATGGTCTGGGCGATCCTGATTTATATCTCAAGATGATGCTCCATCTCACGGTCGGTATGATTATCGATCAGCGCGCGATTCTGCGCCGACTGGCGGAGCTACAATACGCTCGTAATGATCAAGCATTCCAGCGTGGTACTTTCCGTGTTCGTGGCGAGGTGATTGATATCTTCCCGGCAGAATCGGATGACATTGCACTTCGCGTGGAACTGTTTGACGAGGAAGTGGAACGATTGTCGTTATTTGACCCGCTAACCGGGCAGATTGTTTCCACCATTCCACGTTTTACCATCTACCCGAAAACGCACTACGTCACACCGCGCGAGCGCATCGTACAGGCGATGGAGGAGATCAAAGAAGAGCTGGCCGCCAGACGCAAAGTGCTATTGGAAAACAACAAACTGCTGGAAGAGCAGCGGCTGACCCAGCGTACCCAGTTTGATCTGGAGATGATGAACGAGCTGGGCTACTGTTCGGGGATTGAAAACTACTCGCGCTTCCTCTCCGGTCGTGGACCGGGTGAGCCACCGCCGACGCTGTTTGATTACCTGCCTGCCGATGGGCTGCTGGTGGTCGATGAATCTCACGTCACCATTCCACAAATTGGCGGCATGTATCGCGGTGACCGGGCGCGTAAAGAGACACTGGTGGAGTACGGCTTCCGCCTGCCATCAGCGCTGGATAACCGTCCGCTGAAATTTGAAGAGTTCGAAGCATTAGCGCCGCAAACCATCTATGTTTCGGCGACGCCAGGTAATTATGAGCTGGAAAAATCCGGCGGCGATGTGGTGGATCAGGTGGTGCGTCCAACCGGATTGCTTGATCCGATTATCGAAGTGCGGCCAGTGGCGACACAGGTTGATGATCTTCTTTCGGAGATTCGTCAGCGAGCGGCAATTAACGAACGCGTACTGGTCACCACACTGACCAAGCGAATGGCGGAAGATCTTACCGAATATCTCGAAGAACACGGTGAGCGCGTGCGTTATCTTCACTCAGATATCGACACCGTCGAGCGTATGGAGATTATCCGCGACTTGCGTCTGGGTGAGTTCGACGTGCTGGTGGGGATCAACTTACTGCGCGAAGGTCTGGATATGCCGGAAGTTTCGCTGGTGGCGATCCTCGACGCTGACAAAGAAGGCTTCCTGCGTTCTGAACGTTCGTTGATCCAGACCATTGGTCGTGCGGCACGTAACGTTAACGGTAAAGCGATTCTCTACGGCGATAAGATCACCCCATCAATGGCGAAAGCGATTGGCGAAACCGAACGTCGCCGCGAGAAACAGCAGAAGTACAACGAGGAACACGGCATTACGCCGCAAGGCTTGAACAAGAAAGTGGTCGATATCCTGGCGTTGGGGCAGAACATTGCTAAAACCAAAGCGAAGGGCAGAGGAAAATCGCGCCCGATTGTTGAGCCGGATAATGTGCCGATGGATATGTCGCCTAAAGCGTTGCAGCAGAAGATCCATGAACTGGAAGGGTTGATGATGCAACACGCGCAAAATCTGGAGTTCGAAGAAGCGGCACAAATTCGTGACCAGTTGCATCAGTTGCGTGAATTGTTTATCGCGGCTTCGTGACAGGATAACGAAGAAGACAGATGACAAAAGCAAAATTGCCTGATGTGCTACGCTTATCAGGCCTACATGATTCTGCAATACATTGAATTAGCGCGGTTTGTAGGCCGGATAAGGCGTTCACGCCGCATCCGGCATAAACAACGCGCACTTTGTCTTCAATAGGAAGCCGGAATTTTCCTTCGGATTTCCGTTAACCTAAAGCCTGTAACGCCTTTTCCAGTGCGTTATGCAACAACTGGCGGTCATGACGATACGGAATATCGCTGGCCTCCAGCACCTCCTGAATCACAATCCGCTCTTTCACCGCCGAGACATCCACTTTTGGCCCGACGATGACCGCATCAATGACCTTTTTACCAACATACTGCTCCATAATTGCCAGCTTGCTTTCCAGCTTCAGATTAGCCGCAGGTAAACTCAACTCACGCCCCAGATTGCCGATATAGACCATCGGCGCTGGCGTGCGGCGTAATGCCTGTGCGATTTCCTTCAGCAGCAGAATTGGCATCAGGCTGGTATAAAAACTGCCAGGCCCAATAATGATGAGATCCGCTTCATTGATAGCGTGAACCGCCTCACGCGTTGCGGGTACATTAGGCGTTAACAATAACTCTTGAATCGGCGTAGTTAACTGGTCGATATTGACCTCGCCGTAAACTTCATGCCCCTGATCGTCAATCGCCATCAGATCAACGGGATGCTCCGACATCGGAATCAAATGTGCGTCCACTTTCAGCAGATTGCGAATCAGATTAATCGCTTCAAGAGGCCGCACGCTAAGGTGATCCAGTGCCTTCAACATCAGGTTTCCAAGGTTGTGCCCGGAAAGTTCGCCATTACCGCCGAAACGATATTCAAACATTGCAGAAGCGACGCTGGGTTCAGTTATCAGCTGGTTGAGGCAGTTGCGCATATCGCCCCAGGCAATGCCCCCTTCTGAGCGGCGAATACGCCCCGTCGAGCCACCATTATCCGTGGTGGTGACGATACCCGTTAAACGAGAACCCAAAGACGAAAGTGATGAGAGAACGCGTCCCAGTCCATGCCCTCCGCCGAGAGCAACGACACGATCAAGATCAGCCAGCGTACGATTGCGCATATAGTTTCCTGGAGTCAGATTATCCGCGCTACAGTAGCGCAAATTGCGGGGAAACAGCAATTAACCTGCCAATATTGAGGATACAAACTATTTTCTTCTACCTCTAAAGGACGATGTGCGCTATGCCTCCCTGATGATGTATATCAAAGTAAAACCGCCATTTTCCCTTATTCTGTAGCGAAATAGCACGATCATGACGCTATATACATGATTACATAGCGAAAGTGTGGATGGTAAAAATCTCGTTTACACGCTAGTATCGGCTTAACCACTAAACACTCTAGCCTCTGCACCTGGGTCAACTGATACGGTGCTTTGGCCGTGACAATGCTCGTAAAGATTGCCACCAGGGCGAAGGAAGAAATGACTTCGCCTCCCGTATCTGGAAAGGTGTACATGGCTTCACAACTGACTGATGCATTTGCGCGTAAGTTTTACTACTTGCGCCTGTCGATTACCGATGTGTGTAACTTTCGTTGCACCTACTGCCTGCCGGATGGCTACAAACCGAGCGGCGTCACCAATAAAGGCTTTCTGACCGTCGATGAAATTCGCCGGGTTACGCGCGCCTTCGCCAGTCTGGGCACCGAAAAAGTCCGTCTGACAGGTGGTGAGCCGTCTTTACGCCGCGACTTTACCGATATCATCGCCGCTGTGCGAGAAAATGACGCTATCCGCCAGATTGCGGTCACCACCAATGGTTACCGTCTGGAACGCGATGTGGCGAACTGGCGCGATGCTGGACTTACTGGCATCAACGTCAGCGTTGATAGTCTGGACGCCCGCCAGTTTCACGCTATTACCGGGCAGGATAAATTCAACCAGGTGATGGCAGGGATTGATGCTGCATTTGAGGCTGGTTTTGAGAAGGTCAAAGTCAATACCGTGCTGATGCGTGATGTGAATCATCACCAGCTCGACACCTTTCTGAACTGGATCCAGCATCGCCCTATCCAGCTGCGTTTCATCGAACTGATGGAAACGGGCGAGGGCAGCGAGCTCTTCCGTAAGCATCACATCTCTGGTCAGGTTCTGCGTGACGAGCTACTGCGTCGCGGCTGGATCCACCAATTACGTCAACGCAGCGACGGTCCCGCGCAAGTCTTTTGTCATCCGGATTACGCCGGAGAGATTGGCCTTATCATGCCGTATGAAAAAGACTTCTGCGCCACTTGCAACCGTCTGCGCGTTTCCTCCATTGGTAAACTCCATCTCTGCCTGTTTGGTGAAGGCGGCGTTAACCTGCGCGATCTGCTGGAAGACGATACCCAGCAACAGGCGCTGGAAGCGCGTATTTCAGCGGCGCTGCGGGAGAAGAAACAGACCCATTTCCTGCATCAAAACAACACCGGTATTACGCAAAACTTATCGTACATTGGCGGCTAAAACGTCAAAAGGAGAGATCAGATGAGTCAGGTAAGCACTGAATTTATCCCGACCCGTATTGCTATTCTTACGGTTTCTAATCGTCGCGGTGAAGAAGACGATACCTCCGGTCACTATTTGCGCGATTCGGCGCAAGAAGCGGGCCATCACGTTGTCGATAAAGCCATTGTGAAAGAAAACCGCTACGCTATTCGCGCTCAGGTATCTGCGTGGATCGCCAGCGACGATGTACAAGTGGTGTTGATTACGGGGGGGACTGGCCTGACGGAAGGTGATCAGGCTCCCGAAGCATTGCTGCCGTTGTTCGACCGTGAAGTTGAAGGTTTTGGTGAAGTGTTCCGTATGTTGTCGTTTGAAGAGATTGGCACTTCCACGTTGCAATCTCGTGCGGTAGCGGGCGTCGCTAACAAAACGCTGATTTTCGCCATGCCGGGTTCGACCAAAGCGTGCCGTACCGCATGGGAAAATATCATCGCGCCGCAGCTGGATGCCCGTACGCGTCCGTGTAATTTCCATCCACATTTGAAGAAATAAGTATGTCGCAACTGACCCATATCAACGCCGCTGGCGAAGCGCACATGGTGGATGTCTCCGCCAAAGCGGAAACCGTGCGTGAAGCGCGGGCGGAAGCCTTTGTCACCATGCGCAGCGAGACGCTGGCGATGATTATTGATGGTCGCCACCACAAAGGCGACGTATTTGCCACTGCGCGTATTGCCGGTATTCAGGCGGCAAAACGCACCTGGGATCTGATCCCGCTGTGTCATCCGCTGATGCTCAGCAAAGTTGAAGTCAATTTACAGGCCGAGCCGGAGCACAATCGGGTGCGTATAGAAACCTTATGCCGCCTGACCGGGAAAACCGGTGTCGAAATGGAAGCGTTAACCGCGGCCTCCGTGGCGGCGCTGACCATTTATGACATGTGCAAAGCGGTGCAAAAAGATATGGTGATTGGTCCGGTACGTTTGTTGGCAAAGAGCGGCGGCAAGTCAGGTGACTTTAAGGTGGAAGCGGATGATTAAAGTTCTTTTTTTCGCCCAGGTGCGCGAGTTGGTGGGAACAGATGCAACCGAAGTGGCTGCGGATTTCCCAACCGTTGAAGCGTTACGCCAGCACCTGGCTGCGCAGAGTGATCGCTGGGCGCTGGCGCTGGAAGATGGCAAATTACTGGCTGCCGTCAACCAGACGCTGGTGAGTTTTGACCATCCGCTGACTGACGGCGACGAAGTAGCTTTCTTCCCGCCGGTAACCGGAGGTTAAGATGGCAGAAACCAAAATTGTTGTCGGTCCGCAGCCGTTCAGCGTAGGAGAAGAGTACCCGTGGCTGGCGGAGCGTGACGAAGACGGTGCGGTAGTCACCTTTACCGGTAAGGTGCGCAACCATAACCTGGGCGACAGCGTCAAAGCATTAACCCTCGAACACTATCCGGGGATGACTGAAAAAGCACTGGCAGAAATTGTCGATGAAGCGCGTAACCGCTGGCCGCTTGGGCGCGTCACGGTGATTCACCGCATCGGGGAATTATGGCCGGGCGATGAAATTGTTTTTGTCGGTGTCACCAGTGCGCATCGCAGCAGTGCGTTTGAAGCCGGGCAGTTTATTATGGATTATCTCAAAACCCGCGCACCGTTCTGGAAGCGCGAAGCCACGCCTGAAGGCGACCGCTGGGTCGAAGCTCGGGAGAGCGATCAGCAGGCAGCAAAACGCTGGTAGTTTTTTGTTAGCCGGATAAGGCACCGCTGCATCCGGCAATTTTGCCGCTCAGTACATGCGTTTACGCTGCGTCGATGCACAGCCTCATCATTTTGCAGTATCCTTAAGATATTCCTTATATCTTCAGGAGATCGTCATGGACAGATTCCCACGTTCTGATTCAATTGTACAACCCCGGGCTGGCTTGCAAACTTATATGGCGCAAGTCTATGGCTGTATGACTGTTGGCTTGTTGCTGACCGCATTTGTTGCCTGGTATGCGGCTAATTCTGCGGCAGTGACGGAGCTGTTATTCACTAACCGTGTCTTTTTAATCGGTCTGATCATCGCGCAATTAGCATTGGTTATTGTGTTATCAGCGATGATTCAAAAGCTGAGCGCAGGTGTAACGACGATGCTCTTTATGCTTTATTCGGCGCTGACGGGTCTTACGCTTTCCAGTATTTTCATTGTTTATACCGCTGCTTCTATCGCCAGTACTTTCGTCGTTACTGCCGGGATGTTCGGCGCAATGAGCCTGTATGGTTACACCACGAAGCGCGATCTAAGCGGCTTTGGCAATATGCTGTTTATGGCGTTAATCGGCATTGTGCTGGCATCGCTGGTCAACTTCTGGCTGAAAAGCGAAGCGTTGATGTGGGCGGTTACCTACATCGGCGTGATTGTCTTTGTCGGATTGACGGCGTATGACACGCAGAAACTGAAAAATATGGGTGAGCAGATTGATACCCGCGACACGTCGAACCTGCGCAAATATTCCATTCTTGGCGCGCTAACCTTGTATCTGGACTTCATCAACCTGTTCCTGATGTTGTTGCGGATCTTCGGCAACCGCCGTTAATTCTTTTTCACCATCAATATCCCGGCCATGTGTCGGGATTTTTTCTTACTAAAAACGACACTTAACAAGTACCAGGTATAAAATATGCCTTATGAGCGAGCGGAATCGTTTTCCGTATCCATAAATACAAAAGTATTTTGTATGCGTGGTTTTAAATTTATTGATGGTGAATATTAATATTTTCTCTAAGGACAACTAAAAGAATGGAATCATACTCACAAAACAGCAATAAATTAGATTTTCAGCACGAGGCCAGGATATTAAATGGTATATGGCTCATTACCGCTTTAGGTTTGGTGGCAACCGCAGGACTGGCTTGGGGAGCTAAGTATCTCGAAATTACGGCAACCAAATATGATTCACCAACAATGTATGTCGCTATAGGGTTATTATTACTTTGTATGTATAGCTTAAGTAAGGATATCAACAAGATAAATGCCGCCATCGCAGGCGTAATATATCTGTTTTTACTCTCTTTGGTGGCGATTGTCGTTGCTAGTTTAGCTCCTGTACCTGCCATTATCGTCGTGTTCAGCACTGCGGGCGCGATGTTTTTAATCAGTATGCTGGCCGGTTTATTATTTAATATTGATTCTGGTTCTCACCGTTTTATGATTATGATGACGTTGACAGGGTTGGCCCTGGTGATCATCGTGAATGCCGCATTAATGAGTGAACGGCCCATTTGGGTAATAAGTTGCTTAATGATTGTGTTATGGTCAGGCATTATCTCGCATGGACGAAATAAGCTCCTTGAATTGGCGGGGAAATGCCATAGTGAAGAGTTGTGGAGTCCGGTTCGTTGCGCTGTTACAGGTGCATTAACACTCTATTACTATTTTATCGGCTTCTTTGGGATTTTTGCAGCAATAGCGATAACGCTTGTCTGGCAAAGGCATACGCGTTTTTTTCATTAGTCGTAAATGCACATACTAAAGAACTTAACTAAACTTCACATCGCCGCTTCATTTTTCGCCCGTAGCTTCTTCGCCTGGCTTTCCAGCAACAGGTAACAGATCAGCGCCAGCAGCAGCGGGATAAAGTAATACAGCACACGGTAAGCGAGCAGGGCGGCGATAATTGTGCCTTTGGATGTATGCTCCCCTGCCAGTAATGCGATAAATACCGCTTCCAGCACACCAATCCCCGCCGGAATATGCACGATGACGCCTGCAATACTACTAACCAGCAACACGCCCAGTACAAAGAAATAGTTAACGCTTTGACCAAGTAACAGCCAGATTATCGCTCCCATTACCATCCAGTTAACGCTGGAAATCAGCATCTGGGCGAGGGCGAATTTCCACGAAGGCAGCACCAGCTTTTGCCCTTTAATGGTCATATGGCGGTGTTTCGCAAAAGCGCAAAACCACAAATAAACCGCGATAATCATCAGTAAGCCAATGCCGAGAATGCGCAGCGTGGTTTGATCGACATACCAGTGATCCGGTAGCTCCACCACGCCTGCGGTAAAGATAATCCCCGCCAGCAAAATATAGCCCAGCCAGTTGGTGGTAATACTGAGCGAGAAAATCCGCGTAATAGTGCTACCGGGCAACCCCAGACGAGAGTACAAACGATAGCGCATACCAATGCCGCCGACCCAGGTACTGAGTGTCAGGTTGAAGGCGTAGCAGATAAACGACACCAGCATCACCTGGCGCTTCGCCAGTTTGTGACCGCAGTAGAAACGGGCGAGCAGGTCATAGCAGCCGTAAATCAGATAGCTGACGACCACCAGCCCGACCGCACTAAGCAGCGCAACGCGATTGTAGTCGCGGATGACCTTCCAGACCTCTTCCCAGTCCACTTTTTTGGCGTAGACCACCAGCAACACAATCACCGCGATAAAAAACAGCCAGGTGAGGATCTTCTTTGCTAAGCGCCAGCGCGGGTGTGATTTACTCATCAGGGTTTTACCCCCGTGTTTTCAGTTTCTACCCGATCCTGCGTTTCCATTGTCGGTTGTGCGGGGGGATCAACCTGCGCCAGACGTGGCGTGTGTGCCGGAAGCCAGCCAACCAGCGCCGGGAAGTGGCGTAAAAAGTGGAACGCCAGCACGCTTTTGGTCAGGTTCCACCAGGTGCGTTTCGGCAGCATGGTCTCATCGACCTGCTGACAATCTGCGGCAATAATGCCGTTCAGATTATCGCGCAGCGTCTGGTTAAAATGACGATCGTGGATGATGACATTAGCTTCGAGATTCAGTGACAAACTGAGCGGATCGAGATTACTGGACCCTACTGTCGCCCAGTGATCGTCCATCAATGCCACTTTGCCGTGGAGCGGGCGGCGGCGGTACTCAAATACCTGAACGCCGCCTTTAACCAGATAGTTATACAGCAAGCGCGCACCGACTCTGACAATCGGCATATCCGGTTCGCCCTGAATTATCAGTTTGATCCGCACCCCGCGCCGTGCCGCTTTACGCAAGGCGTGTAAAAATCGATAGCCGGGGAAGAAGTAGGCGTTGGCGATAATGACTTCTCGCCGCGCCTGAGTGAGCATTTTCAGATAGTGACGTTCAATATCATCGCGATGTTCTTCGTTATCGCGCCAGACCAGCAATACCTGCGCTTCTCCCGGCTGGCGGTTCTCTTCCGCTTTGTGATGACGTCGCCACCAGCGTCGTGCCGCGCTCTGTCCAGGCAGGTTTTCCAGCTCAAACTGGAGAATATCTTCGACAATCGGCCCTTCAAGGCGTACCGCGTAATCCTGTTTAGCCTCTGGACCGTAGCTGGACATATGCTCGGCGGAGTAATTCAGCCCGCCAATAAAGGCTATACGCGCGTCGATCACCACAATTTTGCGATGCATCCGGCGAAACACATTGGTGCGCATACCAAAAAGGCGAGGGCGGGGATCGTAGTAGCGGAACACTACGCCAGCTGCCGTCAGTTCATTGACAAACTCATCGCTGAGATCCGGCGAACCGTAGCCATCCAGCAAGACTTCCGCTTTAACCCCGCGTTGCGCTGCTGCCAGTAGTGCCGCATGCAGTTGTTTGCCGACGTCATCCTCAAACCAGATAAACGTTTCAAGAATGATGCGTTCTTGTGCCTCGCCAATCGCCTTAAACACCGCGGGATAATATTGCTCGCCGTTTTCCAGCAACTGGATCTTATTGCCTTCGCGCCAGCTACATTTCATAAATGAATCTCCGCACTTAAAGGGGCATGATCAGAAAGGTGTCGCCATGTCCGCAGCGGCAACGCGGTTGGCGCGCTGGCGCTGGCATTTTTGACGTAGATCCTGTCCAGTCGTAGTAGAGGAAATTGCACCGGAAACGTGCGCGCCGGGCGTCCGTGGGCGCGGGTAAAAATCTCATCCAGTCCGGCCTGCACTTTTAACGGATGATTAGCTTTTTGCCGCCAGTCATTGAAATCACCCGCCACCAATACCGGTTCGCCGTCCGGTAGCTCATTCACCCATTCGGCGAGCATCGCAAGCTGCGCCTGACGGTGCGCCTCACGCAGGCCCAGATGTACGCACATCACATGAATCGCTTTTCCGGTCATCGGCGGCACAATGCGGCAGTAGAGCACGCCGCGCTTTTCCGCACCATCGACCGAAACATCGCGATTCTCATAATGTTCAATGGGATAACGCGACAGTACGGCGTTGCCGTGATGCCCTTCCGGGTATACGGCATTGCGACCGTAGGCAAAATCGCTCCACATAGTGTCGGCGAGAAACTCGTAGTGCGAGGTATCGGGCCAGTTTTCCACATGCAGCGGATGAACTTCGTGTGCGCCCATCACTTCCTGCAGGCAAACAATATCGGCGCTGACGGTACGCACGGCATCGCGAAGTTCCGGCAAAATGAAGCGTCGGTTAAACGCGGTAAAGCCTTTGTGAATATTGATGGTGAGCACCTTGAACGAAAATTGTTGTGTTTGATCGGGCATAATTTTCCTGTCTTTGCCTCTTATCTCATTGAAATAGTGTAGTCGGCGTCACAAAAAGGTGCGGTCTTACGGAATTTTCCGTAAAGTTCGGTACTCTGAGTAAGTAGAGATAAATTCTTCAGGAGAGAAGCCATGAAGTGGCAACAACGTGTTCGTGTCGCAACGGGTCTAAGTTGCTGGCAGATTATGTTGCATTTACTGGTAGTGGCGCTGCTGGTGGTGGGCTGGATGAGTAAGACTCTGGTTCACGTCGGCGTGGGATTATGCGCACTGTATTGTGTCACGGTAGTGATGATGCTGGTGTTTCAGCGCCACCCCGAGCAACGCTGGCGTGAGGTGGCAGACGTGCTGGAAGAGCTGACCACGACCTGGTATTTTGGCGCAGCGCTGATTGTGCTGTGGCTGTTGTCCCGCGTACTGGAAAACAACTTTTTGCTGGCAATTGCAGGGCTGGCAATCCTTGCCGGCCCGGCGGTAGTGTCTTTGCTGGCGAAAGATAAGAAGTTACATCACCTTACGTCTAAACATCGCGTACGCCGCTGACCCTGTCGTGGCCGTTATCACCAGTAGCGGCCACAAACTATTCCACACAATATCCAGACTCGCATCCTTCAAATAAATCTGCTTGGTAATGTCCGTAAAGTGGCGAATAGGATTAATCCACGTCAGGTTTTGCAGCCATACTGGCATGTTTTCCACCGGCGAAACGTAACCGGAAAGGAGAATGGCGGGCATCATAAAGACAAACACGCCGATAAACGCCTGCTGTTGTGTTGAACAGAGTGATGAAATCAACAGACCGAATCCCACCAGCGATAAACCATAAATCACCATCGTAAAGTAGAACAGCGCCAGCGATCCGGCGAAGGGGATTTGATACGCCCAGATACCAATCGCCAGCACAATGGTGGCCTGGAAGGTGGCGACAATTAACGCCGGTACGGCTTTGCCGATGAAGATCTGCCAGGTGGTGAGCGGCGAAACCAGTAGCTGATCGAGCGTACCTTGTTCACGTTCGCGGGCGACGGAAAGTGAAGTGACGATCATTACGCCAATAGTGGTGATCATGGCGATCAGCGACGGCACCACAAACCATTTGTAGTCGAGATTCGGGTTATACCAGTTGCGTACCACCAGCTCGCTGTTGTTAGGTTTCGGTTTTCCTTCCAGCAGCTCCTGCTGATAATTTTTGACGATCTGTTGCAGGTAGTTGGCGGCAATTTGCGCACTGTTGGAGTTACGCCCGTCGAGGATCAACTGCAACGGCGCGGTCTGGAAGGTATCCAGTTTGCGCGAGAAGTCAGCCGGGAAACGCATCAGGAGTAACGCCTTTTGTGTGTCGATGGTTGGGCGGATCTCCTGTGGGCTTTTCAGCAGCAGCACATGGGTAAAGGCGCTGGCGCGGGCAAAACGTTGGGTCAGCTCCACCGAATGCTCGCCGTTATCTTCATCGTAGATGGCGATGGTGGCGTTGGTCACTTCCAGCGTGGCGGCGAACGGGAACAGGATCACCTGAATCAGCACGGGTAAAATCAGAATCGCGCGGGTTTGTGGTTCGCGCAGCAACGACTGCAACTCTTTGCGAATTAACGTCCATAAGCGATGAAACATGCTCTTCTCCCTAATCCAGCCGACGTTTGGTTTTCAGCCACGTCAGGCCGATAAACATCACCGCCGAAGCGATCAAAAACAGTACGTTCACCACCAGCACCACTGGAATATTCCCGGCGAGGAACAGGCTTTGCAGGGTGCTGACGAAATAACGTGCGGGAATAATGTACGTCACCGCGCGGATCACCGCGGGCATACTGTCGATCTGAAAAATAAAGCCGGAAAGCATAATCGACGGCAGAAAAGCCGCGTTCAGAGCGACCTGAGCGGCATTGAACTGGTTGCGGGTAATCGTGGAAATCAGCAGCCCCATCCCCAGGGTACTGAGTAAAAACAGGCTGGAGATAAAAAACAGAATCAGCAGCGACCCGCGATACGGCACGCCGAGAATAAACACTGACACCAGCATACACAGCAGCATCGCCAGCATCCCGAGAAAGTAATAGGGGATCAGCTTACACAGCAGCAGTTCCAGACGGGTGATTTCCGTGGAGAGCAGGGCTTCCATGGTGCCGCGCTCCCACTCCCGCGCCACCACCAGCGAGGTGAGGATCGCGCCGATAACCGTCATGATAATGGTCACCGCACCGGGGATAATAAAGTGCTGGCTAATCGCCGCCGGGTTAAACCAGTAACGGGTCTGGACGTCGATAAGCGGTTCAAACGACTGCCCGTTGTCCTCCGCCCGCTGCATTTGCCAAATCTGCCAGATCCCTTCGACATACCCCTGCACAAAGTTAGCGGTATTAGGCTCACTGCCGTCGGTGATCACCTGAATCGGTGCGGTGGCGTTGGCGCGCTCCATCTGTTCGGCGAAATCCACGGGAATCACCACCAGACCGCGAATTTTCCCCGCCTGCATTTTGGCGATCAGTTCCTGACGGTTATTGCTGATGGTGGCGTCGATGTAGGGCGAACCGGTCATGGTGTGGGTGAAATCCAGCGCCGCTTCGCTACGCTGTTCCAGTAAAATCCCGACCCGCAGCTTGCTGGAGTCGAGGTTAATGCCGTAGCCAAAAATAAACAGCAGCAGCAGAGGGATCACCACCGCAATCAGCCAGCTACTCGGATCGCGAACGATCTGCCGCGTCTCTTTGACGCACAGCGCCCGCACGCGACGCCAGGAAAGGATCGGCTTACTCATTGCTATGCTCCTTATCCCAGTCGTGGATCAACTGAATAAAGGCTTGCTCCATGGTGGGATCGGGTTGCTCATCGTTGGCCGACTGCGATTTCAAATCGTCCGGCGTGCCGCTGGCGATTAATTTCCCACGGTACACCAGGCTGATGCGGTCGCAATATTCCGCTTCATCCATAAAGTGGGTGGTGACCATCACCGTGACGCCTTTCTCTACCATGCTGTTGATGTGCAGCCAGAATTCACGGCGGGTGAGGGGGTCAACGCCGGAAGTCGGTTCGTCGAGAAACAGAATATCCGGTTCATGCATCAGCGAACAGGCCAGCGCCAGCCGCTGTTTAAAACCTAATGGCAGTTCATCGGTGGCGTGTGAGGCAATACTTTTCAGGCCAAATGCCTCGCTCATACGGGAGATTTTTTCGTTCTGCGCCCGACCGCGTAAGCCATACACACCAGAGAAAAAGCGTAAATTCTGTTCGACCGTCAGGTTGCCGTAGAGCGAAAATTTTTGCGCCATATAGCCGAGATGCTGGCGCGCTTTACCGGAACTCTCTTTCAGATCCATCCCCAGCACCAGCGCCTGGCCGGAAGTCGGCACCAGCAAACCGCACATCATCTTAAAGGTGGTCGATTTACCCGCGCCGTTTGGCCCCAGCAAACCAAAAATCTCCCCACGTTTAACGGCAAAGTTGACGTGATCGGTGGCGGCAAAATCACCAAATTTCTTGGTCAGTTCTTTCGCTTCGATCACCGTCTCGCCGGGTGTGCCTTCTACCGTATGCAATATTGCACCCAGCGGCGATTCTGAGGTTCCGGCACCGCCCAGCAAATCAATAAACGCATCTTCAAAACGCGGCGTAGTTTCGTTGATGTTGATTTCCGGCATCCCGTCGGCATGGCGAATATCGTCTGGTGTGGCCTCTTTTTTGAGGATCAGACGTACCGATTTCCCCTGAATCATGCCGTCGCTGACCTGCGGCAGTTTCAAGGCGCGTTGCAACAGTTTGCGGTTGCCCTCGTGTGGACTGGTCATCAGAAAGCTGCGTCCGGCCATGGTTTGTGTCAGGGCTTTTGGTTCTCCCTGATACAGCAACTCGCCTTCGTTCATCAGTAACACGTCACGGCACTGCTCGGCTTCGTCGAGATACGAGGTACTCCAGAGGATTAACATCCCTTCGCCCGCCAGCTCATGCACCATCTGCCACAGTTCGCGTCGTGAGATAGGGTCAACGCCGACGCCGGGTTCATCGAGCAGCAACACTTTCGGTTCGCCCACCAGGGTACAGGCCAGGCCGAGTTTTTGTTTCATCCCACCGGAGAGCTTGCCCGCCAGGCGTCCGGTAAACGGGCCAAGAGACGTAAACTCCAGCAGGCGAGCAAAAGTTTGCTTACGTGCCTCGCCGGTGACGCTGCGCAAATCCGCGTACAGATTGAGGTTCTCCATCACCGTCAGATCTTCATACAGACCAAATTTCTGCGGCATATAGCCGAGCACGGCGTGCAGCGCGCCGTCGTTTTTGATCGGATCAAAGCCAATCACCGTGGCATTGCCGCTGTCGGGTTTCAGTAATCCCGCCAGCATCCGCATTAGCGTGGTTTTACCTGCACCATCCGGCCCCACCAGCCCCGTCACATAACCGGCGTGAATGGTACAGTCGAGCGGCGCGACGGCGGGCTTGTCCATGCCCGGAAAGCTTTTTTCCAGGCCGTTCAGCGTGATAACGGCATCATTCATGTCCTGCCTCGTCACCGAATTGTACCGTCACAGGCATTCCCTGGCGTAACGCATCATCGGCGTCGGTCACCACAATACGCAGGCGATAGACGAGGTCGGTACGCAGATCCGGTGTTTCGACGGTTTTCGGGGTAAATTCAGCAGTCGGCGAAACGAAACCAATCTGCCCGTGATAGGGCTTGTCCGGGCGACCATCGGTATAAAGCAGCACTTTGCGCCCCGGCTGGGCCTGGTCAAGATTCCGTTCATCAACATAAGCACGCACCCACACCGGACGCGTTAGTGAAACGGTAAACACCGTGCCACCTTCATTGAGAACCGTGCCTGGCTCCACCGCGCGCGTTAACAGCGTGCCATCAGACGGTGCTATCAACGTTGAGTCCTGTAAATTCAGCTCCGCCTGCGCCAGTTGCGCCTGCGCCTGTTCGAGGCTGGCTTTCGCCTGAGCGATGTCCTGTTCACGGTTACCGGAACGGTACTGACGCAATTTATCCTGTGCTGATTTCAGCGTTGCCTGTGCCTGGTCGCGCGAGGAGCGGGCATTTTCCAGGTCATTTGCCGAAATGGTGCGGCTTTTCCACAGTCCTTGCTGGCGGTTATAGAAGTTCTGCGCATAGTCATAGGCGGCTTGCGCCTGTTTCACCGCTGCGGCGGCCTGAGCGATTTCTTCATCGCGATACCCGGCAAGCATCAGGTCATACTGCGCCTGTGCCACCGAGACGCCCGCTTTCGCCTGCATCAGGGCAATCTCATACGGCTTGTGATCCAGTTCGCCCAGCACCTGGCCCGCTTTGATAGCATCACCTTCGTCCACCGCCAGCGATTCAACGCGCCCCCCAACACGGAAACTAAGATTCACCGTACGAATATCCACGTTGCCATACAGCGTCAGGCCGTTATCCTGGCGGCTTTGATACCACCAGTAGCCTCCGGCAACCACGGCGGCAAGTACCACTACCGCCAGTCCGATCACGACAGGTTTTTTCATCACTACAAACTCCTTTGCGATAATCCTTGCAAAATCAGGTCGATATGACAGGTCACCGTCTGGTTGATCAGTTCGGTCTTTTCTTCATCGAACGCGGTCCAGCCGGTACGTAACAGAATTGTTTCTTTGCCAAGACGGAACGCCAGAATCTCACCAATCAACGCATGGGTATGAAGGATCATGCGGGTGTCATTGGCGTCGCAGCCGGTCCAGGCGGCAATCAGGCGTGTCAGGTGGCTGTGTAGCGGACTAATCACCTGTTCGTGCACCAGGTGGTAGGCTGCCGTGGGAGAGAGCTGCTCACGGGAGATAAACTTGCTGAGGTTGACGGTGTCATCCTGGGTGAGCAGCTTAATCATGTTCCTGCAGGCGCGAAGGATCAGTTCACGGATGGCAGCCCGATCAGGCTGTGGTTGGGCGAACAAGCGTTCGGCTTCCTCGGCATGCGGACGGAACTGCTCGCCAATAAAATCGGCAATCCACTGGGCGCAGGCGAGGTACAAATCTTCTTTCGAACCGAAGTAGTAGGTGATGGCAGCGATATTCTGCCCTGCCTGGGCGGCTATCTCGCGGGTGGTGGCGTTCATTCCATATTCACCAAACTGCGCCAGTGCGGCAGCAATCAGCTGTTTTTTCGCCTGTTCACCCTTGATTGTCATGGCAGGATTATTCATCGCACAGTCCATTCTTAATCAAATGATTGATTAAGATTATGACTCCATAGGGGAGTTGTCCAGTATGGCTAAGAATTTTAGCTACGCCAGTCACAGGGATAATTTATGCGCTGCGTCACAAAAACTGCTACACTCCGCTCCCTCATGACATTGTGGTTTTTGTCATTTTCCTTTTCAGTATCTCCCTGAAAACTACACCGGTAACGGTCGGGGCGGTTCGGAGTAGTTATGTCTTTCGATTCTTTGGGTTTAAGCCCTGATATCCTGCGCGCCGTTGCCGAGCAGGGTTACCGTGAACCCACCCCTATTCAGCAGCAGGCGATCCCTGCGGTGCTGGAAGGCCGCGACCTGATGGCTAGCGCCCAGACCGGCACCGGCAAAACAGCGGGCTTTACGCTGCCGCTGTTGCAACACCTGATCACTCGCCAGCCGCACGCCAAAGGGCGTCGTCCGGTACGTGCTCTCATTCTTACCCCGACCCGTGAACTGGCTGCGCAGATTGGCGAAAACGTACGTGATTACAGCAAATATCTGAACATTCGTTCGCTGGTGGTGTTTGGCGGTGTCAGCATTAACCCACAAATGATGAAGTTGCGCGGCGGCGTTGATGTGCTGGTGGCAACGCCGGGACGTTTGCTGGACCTGGAACATCAGAATGCAGTGAAGCTGGATCAGGTTGAAATCCTCGTCCTCGATGAAGCTGACCGCATGCTCGACATGGGCTTTATCCACGATATCCGTCGCGTGTTAACAAAACTACCTGCGAAGCGCCAGAACCTGTTGTTCTCCGCGACCTTCTCTGACGATATTAAAGCCCTGGCGGAAAAACTGTTGCACAACCCGCTGGAAATCGAAGTGGCACGCCGCAATACCGCGTCTGATCAGGTGACCCAGCATGTTCACTTTGTTGATAAGAAGCGCAAACGCGAATTGCTGTCGCACATGATTGGGAAAGGGAACTGGCAGCAGGTGCTGGTGTTTACCCGTACCAAACATGGCGCTAACCATCTCGCTGAACAGCTTAATAAAGATGGCATCCGTAGTGCGGCGATCCACGGTAATAAATCGCAAGGTGCGCGTACCCGTGCGCTGGCCGATTTTAAATCGGGCGATATTCGTGTACTGGTGGCAACTGACATCGCTGCGCGCGGTCTGGATATCGAAGAGTTGCCGCACGTCGTCAACTATGAACTGCCAAACGTACCGGAAGATTATGTCCACCGTATCGGGCGTACCGGTCGTGCCGCAGCCACCGGAGAAGCGTTGTCGTTGGTGTGTGTTGATGAACACAAACTGCTGCGTGATATCGAAAAACTGCTGAAAAAAGAGATCCCGCGCATTGCGATTCCGGGCTATGAGCCGGACCCGTCAATCAAAGCCGAACCGATCCAGAACGGTCGCCAGCAACGTGGCGGCGGTGGTCGTGGGCAGGGCGGTGGTCGCAGTCAACAGCAACTACGCCGTGGAGAAGGTGGTGCAAAATCTGCAAGCGCGAAGCCTGCAGAAAAACCGTCTCGCCGCCTCGGCGATGCCAAACCGGCAGGCGAACAACAACGTCGCCGCCGTCCGCGTAAACCTGCCGCTGCGCAGTAATTCCATGTAAGGGCAAAAGAGTATCACAGGCTTTTGCCCATTATTCAGGTAACACGGTCAGACATGCATGACATGTCTGATTTTATTGTTTTAATAAATTTGCTTTATGATCTATCTAGTGTATCTAAAATGGCAATGAAATTATTTCTTCTTGCAATTTGAATTATTGTTAATAACATTGGTTGATATTCATAAACAAATTCTGGGAAAATCTGGAATAAACATGCTATTGCATAAAGAGTTTGTTCATCATCTGGTAAATTATTATGAGATATGTGATTCAGTATTAGCTTGATTCTGTCCCTGATTTTATTATTTTCATTGTCTATAGTGTATC
>NZ_JAYQWM010000027.1:0-59697 GCF_036662595.1 Escherichia sp. Lx600-2
GCTGATAGAAACAGAAGCCACTGGAGCACCTCAAAAACACCATCATACACTAAATCAGTAAGTTGGCAGCATCACCATTAATTACTGAGATATATAGATGTGAATTATCCCCCACCCGGTCAGGCAGGGGATAACGTTTACGCCATTAATGGCAGAAGTTGCTGATAGAGGCGACGGAACGTTTCTCGTCGTGGCTGATAAGCGGCATAACGCTGCGCATCTGGTAGATGCGACTGTTCTAACGGTAGCTGCGGCAACAACTCAATGAGCGATTTCTCTGGATTCGCCGCAATCTGCGCCAGCCTTGCTGCGCCCAGTGCTGGCCCCACATCCCCCCCCGTACGGTAATCGAGCTGCTGACCGCTGATATCCGCCAGCATCTGACGCCAGTACTCACTACGCGCCCCGCCACCAATCAACGTAACACTTTGCGGTTTAATGCCGCAGGCATGCACGACATCCATGCCATCTGCCAGCGCATAACCCACGCCTTCCAGCACTGCTCGCGCCAGTTCATTGGGGCCATGTTGATGAGTCAAACCAAAGAAAACCCCCTTCGCCTGGGGATTATTGTGTGGCGTACGCTCGCCGGAAAGATAAGGCAGAAACCAAACTGGCTCGGCACTTTCATCAGCCTGTTGAGCTGCAGCGATTAAAGCTGGGACATTGCTCAGGCCGGTTAATTTCGCGGCCCAATCCAGACATGACGCTGCACTCAGCATTACAGACATTAAATGCCAACGCTGCGGTAGCGCATGGCAAAAGCTGTGTACGGCGCTTTCTGGCTTGCTTAAAAACCCTTCGCTGACAGCAAAATAGACCCCCGACGTCCCCAGCGATAACATTGCCTGATTAGCATCAACCATTCCCACACCAACCGCACCAGCTGCATTGTCGCCACCGCCTGCGATAACTGGCACCGCCGCCATACCCCACGCTTTCGCAATTTCAGGTAACAAAGCACCAGTAATTTCGCTGCCTTCGTATAATGCGGGCATCTGGTCACGAGATAAGTCGCAAGCCTGCAGCATGACGTCACTCCAGTCACGCTTTGCGACATCCAGCCACATGGTGCCAGCTGCGTCAGACATATCGCTGGCAAACTCCCCCGTCATACGCAGACGCAAGTAATCTTTCGGTAATAATACTTTGTCGATTTGACGGAATATCTCCGGCTCATGCCGCTGGATCCATAGCAATTTAGGCGCAGTAAATCCGGGCATCATCAGATTGCCGGTAATCACTCGTGATTGCGGAACTCTCGCTTCCAGCAAAGTGCACTCTTGCGCACAGCGCCCGTCGTTCCACAAAATGGCAGGGCGCAATACCCGTTGTTGAGCATCCAGTAAGGTTGCTCCATGCATCTGGCCGGCAATACCCAATGCTTTAACGTCCTGCAGAGAATGCTGATCGCCCAGAGCTTTCATTGCGCGATCAGTTGCCTGCCACCACTGTTCCGGGTCTTGTTCCGACCAGAGTGGATGCGGGCGCGAAACGGTCAGCTTTTCCGTTTGCGAAGCAACCACCTCACCCTGCTCGTTAAGCAAAATAACTTTTACGCCCGAGGTGCCAAGATCTATCCCGATATACATATCGATCGTTCCTTAAAAAAATGCCCGGTATCGCTACCGATAACCGGGCCAACGGACTGCACAGTTAGCCGTTATTTGTCGAACAGATAATGATTTACCAGATTTTCCAGTTGCTCCTGGCGACCACTCTGATGCACCGGAGACAAATTATGTTCCTGAGCATATTTGGCTAAATCTGCCAGTGACATTTGGCCTTTCAGGATTTGCTGGCCTAATTCGCTATTCCAGCCGGAATAACGCTGCGCGATGCGTTTATCCAGCTCGCCATCTTCAATCATGCGCGCTGCAATTTTCAGCGCCAGTGCCATCGTATCCATCGCGCCGATATGACCGTAAAACAGATCATATTTATCAGTACTTTGACGACGTACTTTGGCATCGAAGTTCAGACCGCCGGTGGTGAAACCGCCTGCTTTGAGAATTTCATACATTACCAGCGCATTCTCTTCCACACTGTTCGGGAACTGATCGGTGTCCCAGCCCAGTTGAGCATCGCCACGGTTCGCGTCGACAGAACCAAACAGGCCAAGCGCAATGGCGGTGGCAATTTCATGATGGAAAGAGTGACCTGCCAGCGTCGCGTGGTTAGCTTCAATGTTCAGTTTAATCTCTTTTTCCAGACCAAACTGTTTCAGGAAGCCATAGACTGTCGCAGCATCGTAATCATATTGATGTTTAGTCGGTTCTTGCGGTTTCGGTTCGATAAGCAACGTGCCCTGGAAGCCGATTTTATGTTTATGCTCAACCACCATTTGCATAAAGCGGCCCAGTTGTTCACGCTCCTGACGCAAATCGGTATTTAACAGCGTTTCGTAACCTTCACGACCGCCCCACAGGACATAGTTTTCACCACCCAATTTATGGGTTGCTTCCATCGCTGTAACAACTTGCGTTGCCGCCCAGCTGAAGACTTCTGGATCTGGGTTCGTCGCCGCACCCGCGCCATAGCGAGGGTTTGTAAAGCAGTTAGCGGTTCCCCACAGCAGCTTCACGCCGCTCTCTTCTTGCTTGCCTGCCAGGACATCAACCATTTGCGCAAAATTATTGATGTACTCTTTTAACGACGCGCCCTCAGGGGAAACATCCACATCGTGGAAGCAATAAAATGGCACATGTAACTTGTGGAAAAACTCAAATGCGACATCTGCTTTACGCTTCGCCAACGCCAGTGCCTCACCAGGCTGCTGCCACGGACGATTAAACGCCCCCACACCAAACATATCCGCCCCGTTCCAGCAGAAGGTGTGCCAGTAGCAGGCGGCAAATCGCAAGTGCTCTTCCATACGCTTGCCCAACACCAGTTCGTCGGGATTGTAGTGACGGAATGCTAACGGGTTTGAGGATTTTGAGCCTTCATAACGAACGCGATCGAGCTGGTCAAAATAGGCTTGCATATTGAACTCCATAATCAGGTAATGCCGCGGGTGATGGATGATGTCGTAATATTGGGCACTCCCTTTCAGTTGCTCAATTATGTTATTTCACACTGCTATTGAGATAATTCACAAGTGTGCGCTCGCTCGCAAAATAAAATGGAATGATGAAACTGGGTAATTCCTCGAAGATAAAAATGCAATAAGTACAATTGCGCAACAAAAGTAAGATCTCGGTCATAAATCAAGAAATAAACCAAAAATCGTAATCGAAAGATAAAAATCTGTAATTGTTTTCCCCTGTTTAGTTGCTAAAAATTGGTTACGTTTATCGCGGTGATTGTTACTTATTAAAGCTGTCCTCTAACTACAGAAGGCCCTACACCATGAAAATAAAGAACATTCTACTCACCCTTTGCACCTCACTCCTGCTTACCAACGTTGCTGCACACGCCAAAGAAGTCAAAATAGGTATGGCGATTGATGATCTCCGTCTTGAACGCTGGCAAAAAGATCGAGATATCTTTGTGAAAAAGGCAGAATCTCTCGGCGCGAAAGTATTTGTACAGTCTGCAAATGGCAATGAAGAAACACAAATGTCGCAGATTGAAAACATGATAAACCGGGGTGTCGATGTTCTTGTCATTATTCCGTATAACGGTCAGGTATTAAGTAACGTTGTAAAAGAAGCCAAACAAGAAGGCATTAAAGTATTAGCTTACGACCGTATGATTAACGATGCGGATATCGATTTTTATATTTCTTTCGATAACGAAAAAGTCGGTGAACTGCAGGCAAAAGCCCTGGTCGATATTGTTCCACAAGGTAATTACTTCCTGATGGGCGGCTCGCCGGTAGATAACAACGCCAAGCTGTTCCGCGCCGGACAAATGAAAGTGTTAAAACCTTACGTTGATTCCGGAAAAATTAAAGTCGTTGGTGACCAATGGGTTGATGGCTGGTTACCGGAAAACGCATTGAAAATTATGGAAAACGCGCTAACCGCCAATAATAACAAAATTGATGCTGTAGTTGCCTCAAACGATGCCACCGCAGGTGGGGCAATTCAGGCATTAAGCGCGCAAGGTTTATCAGGGAAAGTAGCAATTTCTGGCCAGGATGCGGATCTCACAGGTATTAAACGTATTGCTGCCGGTACGCAAACTATGACGGTATATAAACCTATTACATTGCTGGCAAATACTGCCGCAGAAATTGCCGTTGAATTGGGCAATGGTCAGGAGCCAAAAGCAGATACCTCACTGAATAATGGCCTGAAAGATGTCCCCTCCCGCCTCCTGACACCGATCGATGTGAATAAAAACAACATCAAAGATACGGTAATTAAAGACGGATTCCACAAAGAGAGCGAGCTGTAAGCGTTACGCCCCAGCGCGGAGCGGGGGCGTGATTTCTCTCCATGCCGCGTGAATGAATTGGCTTAGGTGGAGTCGTTATGCCTTATCTACTTGAAATGAAGAACATTACCAAAACCTTCGGCAGTGTGAAGGCGATTGATAACGTCAGCTTGCGGTTGAATGCTGGCGAAATCGTCTCACTCTGTGGGGAAAATGGGTCTGGTAAATCAACTCTGATGAAAGTGCTGTGTGGTATTTATCCCCATGGCTCCTACGAAGGCGAAATTATTTTTGCGGGAGAAGAGATTCAGGCGAGTCACATCCGCGATACCGAACGCAAAGGTATCGCCATCATTCACCAGGAATTGGCCCTGGTGAAAGAATTGACCGTGCTGGAAAATATCTTCCTGGGTAACGAAATAACCCACAATGGCATTATGGATTATGACCTGATGACGCTACGCTGTCAGAAGCTGCTCGCACAGGTCAGTTTATCCATTTCACCTGATACCCGCGTTGGCGATTTAGGGCTTGGGCAACAACAACTGGTTGAAATTGCCAAGGCACTTAATAAACAGGTGCGCTTGTTAATTCTCGATGAACCGACAGCCTCATTAACTGAGCAGGAAACGTCGGTTTTACTGGATATTATTCGCGATCTACAACAGCACGGTATCGCCTGTATTTATATTTCGCACAAACTCAACGAAGTCAAAGCGATTTCCGATACGATTTGCGTTATTCGCGACGGACAGCACATTGGTACGCGTGATGCTGCCGGAATGAGTGAAGACGATATTATCACCATGATGGTCGGGCGAGAGTTAACCGCGCTTTACCCTAATGAACCACATACCACCGGAGATGAAATATTACGTATTGAACATCTGACGGCATGGCATCCGGTTAATCGTCATATTAAACGAGTTAATGATGTCTCGTTTTCCCTGAAACGTGGCGAAATACTGGGTATTGCCGGACTCGTTGGTGCCGGACGTACCGAGACCATTCAGTGCCTGTTTGGTGTGTGGCCCGGACAATGGGAAGGAAAAATTTATATTGATGGCAAACAGGTAGATATTCGTAACTGTCAGCAAGCCATCGCCCAGGGGATTGCGATGGTCCCCGAAGACAGAAAGCGCGACGGCATCGTTCCGGTAATGGCGGTTGGTAAAAATATTACCCTCGCCGCACTCAATAAATTTACCGGTGGCATTAGCCAGCTTGATGACGCGGCAGAGCAAAAATGTATTCTGGAATCAATCCAGCAACTCAAAGTTAAAACGTCGTCCCCCGACCTTGCTATTGGACGTTTGAGCGGCGGCAATCAGCAAAAAGCGATCCTCGCTCGCTGTCTGTTACTTAACCCGCGCATTCTCATTCTTGATGAACCCACCAGGGGTATCGATATTGGCGCGAAATACGAGATCTACAAATTAATTAACCAACTCGTCCAGCAGGGTATTGCCGTTATTGTCATCTCTTCCGAATTACCTGAAGTGCTCGGCCTTAGCGATCGTGTACTGGTGATGCATGAAGGGAAACTAAAAGCCAACCTGATAAATCATAACCTGACTCAGGAGCAGGTGATGGAAGCCGCATTGAGGAGCGAACATCATGTCGAAAAGCAATCCGTCTGAAGTGAAATTGGCCGTACCGACATCCGGTGGCTTCTCCGGGCTGAAATCACTGAATTTGCAGGTCTTCGTGATGATTGCAGCTATCATCGCAATCATGCTGTTCTTTACCTGGACCACCGATGGTGCCTACTTAAGCGCCCGTAACATCTCCAACCTGTTACGCCAGACCGCGATTACCGGCATCCTCGCGGTAGGAATGGTGTTCGTCATAATTTCTGCTGAAATCGACCTTTCCGTCGGCTCAATGATGGGGCTGTTAGGTGGCGTCGCGGCGATTTGTGACGTCTGGCTAGGCTGGCCTTTACCACTTACCATCATTGTGACGCTGGTTCTGGGACTGCTTCTCGGTGCCTGGAACGGATGGTGGGTCGCGTACCGCAAAGTCCCTTCATTTATTGTCACTCTCGCGGGCATGTTGGCATTTCGCGGCATACTCATTGGCATCACCAACGGCACAACTGTATCCCCCACCAGCGCCGCGATGTCACAAATTGGGCAAAGCTATCTCCCCGCCAGCACCGGCTTCATCATTGGCGCGCTTGGCTTAATGGCTTTTGTTGGCTGGCAATGGCGCGGAAGAATGCGCCGTCAGGCTTTGGGTTTGCAGTCTCCGGCCTCTACCGCAGTAGTCGGTCGCCAGGCTTTAACCGCTATCATCGTATTAGGCGCAATCTGGCTGTTGAATGATTACCGTGGCGTTCCCACTCCTGTTCTGCTGCTGACGTTGCTGTTACTCGGCGGAATGTTTATGGCAACGCGGACAGCATTTGGACGACGCATTTATGCCATCGGCGGCAATCTGGAAGCAGCACGTCTCTCCGGGATTAACGTTGAACGCACCAAACTTGCCGTGTTCGCTATTAACGGATTAATGGTAGCCATCGCCGGATTAATCCTCAGTTCTCGACTTGGCGCTGGTTCACCTTCTGCGGGGAATATCGCCGAGCTGGACGCAATTGCAGCATGCGTGATTGGCGGCACCAGTCTGGCAGGCGGCGTCGGGAGCGTGGCTGGAGCGGTAATGGGGGCATTCATCATGGCTTCACTGGATAACGGTATGAGTATGATGGATGTACCGACCTTCTGGCAGTATATCGTTAAAGGTGCGATTCTGTTGCTGGCAGTATGGATGGACTCCGCAACCAAACGCCGTTCTTGATTTTGATAAAAATTTTCTCAAAGCCGGTAACGTATTACCGGTTTTGAGTTTTTGCATGATTCAGCAGGAAAAGAACCATGTTTACTAAACGTCACCGCATCACGTTACTGTTCAATGCCAATAAAGCCTATGACCGGCAGGTAGTAGAAGGCGTAGGGGAATATTTACAGGCGTCACAATCGGAATGGGATATTTTCATTGAAGAAGATTTCCGCGCCCGCATTGATAAAATCAAGGACTGGTTAGGAGATGGCGTCATTGCCGACTTCGACGACAAACAGATCGAGCAAGCGCTGGCTGATGTCGACGTCCCCATTGTTGGGGTTGGCGGCTCGTATCACCTTGCAGAAAGTTACCCACCCGTTCATTACATTGCCACCGATAACTATGCGCTGGTTGAAAGCGCATTTTTGCATTTAAAAGAGAAAGGCGTTAACCGCTTTGCTTTTTATGGTCTTCCGGAATCAAGCGGCAAACGTTGGGCCACTGAACGCGAATATGCATTTCGTCAGCTTGTCGCCGAAGAAAAGTATCGCGGAGTGGTTTATCAGGGGTTAGAAACCGCACCAGAGAACTGGCAACACGCGCAAAATCGGCTGGCAGACTGGCTACAAACGCTGCCACCGCAAACCGGGATTATTGCCGTTACTGACGCCCGGGCGCGGCATATTCTGCAAGTATGTGAACATCTACACATTCCCGTACCGGAAAAATTATGCGTGATTGGCATCGATAACGAAGAACTGACCCGCTATCTGTCGCGTGTCGCCCTTTCTTCGGTCGCTCAGGGCGCGCGGCAAATGGGCTATCAGGCGGCAAAACTGTTGCATCGATTATTAGATAAAGAAGAAATGCCGCTACAGCGGATTTTGGTCCCTCCAGTTCGCGTCATTGAACGGCGCTCAACAGATTACCGTTCGCTGACCGATCCCGCCGTTATTCAGGCCATGCATTACATTCGTAATCACGCCTGTAAAGGGATTAAAGTGGATCAGGTACTCGATGCGGTCGGGATCTCGCGCTCCAATCTTGAGAAGCGTTTTAAAGAAGAGGTGGGTGAAACCATCCATGCCATGATTCATGCCGAGAAGCTGGAGAAAGCGCGCAGTCTGCTGATTTCAACCACCTTGTCGATCAATGAGATATCGCAAATGTGCGGTTATCCATCGCTGCAATATTTCTACTCTGTTTTTAAAAAAGCATATGACACGACGCCAAAAGAGTATCGCGATGTAAATAGCGAGGTCATGTTGTAGCGATGATGAGAATTGTCGGCGTCGCATCAGGTAACTCAGCACAACCACCTGATGCGATCAAAAGCCTTATCCGACCGACAATTCGGATAAGGCTCGAGGAAATACAATTACATATGCGCCGCGATTAACCGTTGGTTATCCTGGTACATTGCGAACAGGTAGTTGTTATAACTCTTCCCTTTGGTCGAGTAGCCCTTCAGCTTGTGAATCATCGCTGTGGCAGTCACTTCCTGATCCGCTTTACGCAGCTGTGCACGCGATTTACGGAACGAAGAGTAAGCCGGATGCGTATTGAGGTTAGTGACATAGGCGCTCACCGATTCTTTGACAGAACTAAACTGTGAGTACCCTTTCACTTTACCTGGCGCATTGGTACAACGTCCTTTCATGCATTTCATGCCGAACAGGTTGTTGTTGTTGCGCGCCAACTTCGACGTTCCCCAACCGCTTTCTGCTGCAGCCATCGTCGCCACCATACTGGTGGGGATAATGTCTACGCGTTCAAGCAAGGTATTCCACGGGATTTTTCGCGTATTACCAGACCACTTCACCTTGTAGCGTTTGGCGATGTCTTTCAGACGCGCACGCTCAGCAGGTGACCATTGGCCCTGATACTGTTTTGAAATCAGCCAGTTACGTTCTGCAGTAATGGCTGCATTTTGGCTGGTAATGTAAGGCATTACGGTCCGGAGAAACGCCTTTTTCCTTGGTGTTCCGGAAGGGTATTTTCGCAAATCAGGAAGTGAACTACTCTTTGCACTATTGCGAGAATACTCTTGTTTACTGCTTACCTGTTTATTACTAGCTTTAGTTAAGTGGGACTTTTGACTCGCTGTTGTTGTGTGCGTCTTCGCTAACACCTCACTCGAAAACACCAGAGTGAGTAACATAAGAATCATCGCCCCATATCGTCGTATGGGAGTCAAAATCATCAGGTCTCCTGGTCGGATTTAATCATTCCAACACCTTATATTTTTCACAAATTTGAGAGTTGAATCTCAAATCATATCAAAAATAGCTGTCAAGAGCACCCCAAGGAATAGTCCAAATCTGAAACTATGTCACGTGTTAACGATTCAGATTGGCGCTAAATCGCAGAAAATGTGGGGTTTATCGCAAAATTCAGCCGTTTTTTGCGCGAGATCGCTCACCCTTGCTTCTCATCCTGTGGACTTACCGCTCAGGGATGAGTTTTGTTTGGCTTATCGCTGGCAAACTGTCTGAAATCGCAGCAATAAGGACTCATCCGCCATGAAACTCGCCGCCTGTTTTCTGACACTCCTTCCTGGCTTCGCCGTTGCCGCCAGCTGGACTTCTCCGGGGTTCCCTGCCTTTAGTGAACAGGGAACGGGAACATTTGTCAGCCACGCGCAGTTGCCCAAAGGTACGCGTCCACTAACGCTAAATTTTGACCAACAGTGCTGGCAGCCTGCGGATGCGATAAAACTCAATCAGATGCTTTCCCTGCAACCTTGTAGCAACACGCCGCCTCAATGGCGATTGTTCAGGGACGGCGAATATACGCTGCAAATAGACACCCGCTCCGGTACGCCAACATTGATGATTTCCATCCAGAACGCCGCCGAACCGGTAGCAAGCCAGGTCCGTGTATGCCCGAAATGGGATGGATTACCGCTCACGCTGGATGTCAGCGCCACTTTTCCGGAAGGAGCCGCCGTACGGGATTATTACAGCCAGCAAATTGCGATAGTGAAGAACGGTCAAATAACGTTACAACCCGCTGCCACCAGCAACGGTTTACTCCTGCTGGAACGGGCAGAAACTGACACATCCGCCCCTTTCGACTGGCATAACGCCACGGTTTACTTTGTGCTGACAGATCGTTTCGAAAACGGCGATCCCAGTAATGACCAGAGTTACGGACGTCATAAAGACGGTATGGCGGAAATTGGCACTTTTCACGGCGGCGATTTACGCGGCCTGACCAACAAACTGGATTATCTCCAGCAGCTGGGCGTCAATGCTTTGTGGATAAGCGCCCCATTTGAGCAAATTCACGGCTGGGTCGGCGGCGGTACAAAAGGTGATTTCCCGCATTATGCCTACCACGGTTATTACACACAGGACTGGACGAATCTTGATGCCAATATGGGCAGCGAAGCCGATCTACGGACGCTGGTTGATAGCGCGCATCAGCGCGGTATTCGTATTCTCTTTGATGTCGTGATGAACCACACTGGCTATGCCACGCTGGCGGATATGCAGGAGTATCAGTTTGGCGCGTTATATCTTTCTGGTGACGAGCTGAAAAAAACGCTGGGTGAACGCTGGAGTGACTGGAAACCTGCCGCCGGGCAAACCTGGCATAGCTTTAACGATTACATTAATTTCAGCGACAAAACAGGCTGGGATAAATGGTGGGGAAAAAACTGGATCAGAACGGATATCGGCGATTACGACAATCCTGGATTTGACGATCTCACTATGTCGCTGGCCTTTTTGCCGGATATCAAAACCGAATCAACGACCGCTTCTGGTCTGCCGGTGTTCTATAAAAACAAAACGGATACCCACGCTAAAGTCATCGACGGCTTTACCCCTCGCGATTACTTAACCCACTGGTTAAGTCAGTGGGTCCGCGACTATGGGATTGATGGTTTTCGGGTCGATACCGCCAAACATGTTGAGTTGCCCGCCTGGCAGCAACTGAAAACCGAAGCCAGCGCCGCGCTTCGCGAATGGAAAAAAGCTAACCCCGACAAAGCATTAGATGACAAACCTTTCTGGATGACCGGTGAAGCCTGGGGCCACGGCGTGATGCAAAGTGACTACTATCGCCACGGCTTCGATGCGATGATCAATTTCGATTATCAGGAGCAGGCGGCGAAAGCAGTCGATTGTCTGGCGCAGATGGATACGACCTGGCAGCAAATGGCGGAGAAATTGCAGGGTTTCAACGTGTTGAGCTACCTCTCGTCGCATGATACCCGCCTGTTCCGTGAAGGGGGCGACAAAGCAGCAGAGTTATTACTATTAGCGCCAGGCGCGGTACAAATCTTTTATGGTGATGAATCCTCGCGTCCGTTCGGTCCTACAGGTTCTGATCCGCTGCAAGGTACACGTTCGGATATGAACTGGCAGGATGTTAGCGGTAAATCTGCCACCAGCGTCGCGCACTGGCAGAAAATCAGCCAGTTCCGCGCCCGTCATCCCGCAATTGGCGCGGGCAAACAAACGACACTTTCGCTGAAGCAGGGCTACGGCTTTGTTCGTGAGCATGGCGACGATAAAGTGCTGGTCATCTGGGCTGGGCAACAGTGACTTTTCCGGCTTCCCGTTCGTCAGTACCTCGGGAAGCCGCCAACCAGGATAAAATGTCAGCCCTAATCAGCGTTGCAGGATAAAGCACCACTCACTCTTCAACAGACCGATTTGCACCCCAGCAAATGTAGCGTTATTGTTACCTTCCTTGCTACAGAGTTCGACAGATATCCCGCTATGACATTCTCCCTTTTTGGTGACAAATTTACCCGCCACTCCGGCATTACGCTGCTGATGGAAGATCTGAACGACGGTTTACGCACGCCTGGCGCGATTATGCTCGGCGGCGGTAATCCGGCGCAGATCCCGGAAATGCAGGACTACTTCCAGACGCTACTGACCGACATGCTGGAAAGTGGCAAAGCGACTGATGCACTGTGCAATTACGACGGTCCACAGGGGAAAACGGAGCTACTCACACTGCTTGCCGGAATGCTGCACGAGAAGTTGGGTTGGGATATCGAACCACAGAATATTGCACTAACAAACGGCAGCCAGAGCGCGTTTTTCTACTTATTTAATCTATTTGCCGGACGCCGTGCCGATGGTCGGGTCAAAAAAGTGCTGTTCCCGCTGGCACCGGAATACATTGGCTACGCTGACGCCGGACTGGAAGAAGATCTGTTTGTCTCTGCGCGTCCGAATATTGAACTGCTGCCTGAAGGCCAGTTTAAATACCACGTCGATTTTGAGCATCTGCATATTGGCGAAGAAACCGGGATGATTTGCGTCTCCCGGCCGACGAATCCAACAGGCAATGTGATTACTGACGAAGAGTTGCTGAAGCTTGACGCGCTGGCGAATCAACACGGCATTCCGCTGGTGATTGATAACGCTTATGGCGTCCCGTTCCCGGGTATCATCTTCAGTGAAGCGCGCCCGCTATGGAATCCGAATATCGTGCTGTGCATGAGTCTTTCCAAGCTGGGTCTACCTGGCTCCCGCTGCGGCATTATCATCGCCAATGAAAAAATCATCACCGCCATCACCAATATGAACGGCATTATCAGCCTGGCACCTGGCGGTATTGGTCCGGCGATGATGTGTGAAATGATTAAGCGTAACGATCTGCTGCGCCTGTCTGAAACAGTCATCAAACCGTTTTACTACCAGCGTGTTCAGGAAACTATCGCCATCATTCGCCGCTATTTACCGGAAGATCGCTGCCTGATTCATAAACCGGAAGGAGCCATTTTCCTCTGGCTATGGTTTAAGGATTTGCCCATTACGACCGAGCAGCTCTATCAGCGCCTGAAAGCACGCGGCGTGCTGATGGTGCCGGGGCACAACTTCTTCCCAGGGCTGGATAAACCGTGGCCGCATACGCATCAATGTATGCGCATGAACTACGTACCAGAGCCGGAGAAAATTGAGGCGGGGGTGAAGATTCTGGCGGAAGAGATAGAAAGAGCCTGGGCTGAAAGTCACTAAAAATTGCCTGATGCGCTACGCTTATCAGGCCTACATGATTTCTGCAATATATTGAATTTGGAAGAATTTGTAGGCCGGATAAGGCGTTTACGCCGCATCTGGCATAAACAAAGCGCACTATTCCGGCGTTTAGAAACGCTGGAAAACGTTTCAAACAGGCTGCTGCCGTAGCCGATGCCGCTGCACTTTCTCGACATCCATGCACTGCAACGCCTTTGTCGGGCAGGCTTCAACACAGGCCGGTCCCGTCGCCCGATGCCAGCACAGATCGCACTTAATCGCCCTCGCCTTTTTGCGCGAAGAAACGACCTCCATCGCACCAAACGGGCAAGCCAGCATACAGCTTTTACAGCCAATGCAACGTGTTTGTTCAACGAAAATATGCCCATGTTCGCGGCTTATCGCGTCAACAGGGCAGACATTCGCGCACGGTGCATCTTCACACTGATGACAGGCTACTGCCGTGGTCCAGCTGTGGTCTTTAATGACACGAATACGGGAAATAAACTCGTCTGGTGACAACGCAGCGCAATCCTGATTCTCCTGATGCGACACTGCGCAAGCCACTTCACAGGTACGGCAACCGATACATTTCGTCGCATCCGCAATAATAAACCGGTTCATGATCACTCCTTTGCACTAAAACAGCAGAGTGCCAGAGAGCGCGTCCCTACTGCTTTGATCCAACGAAGGAAATGTTAAAGTTTTGGCACTTGTCCAAAGCGTTATGTGATCGCGCCCAGGTCATCCCTGACAGTAAATCCCAGTTCATTAGAAATAGCCTGCGCGGTTTCACGCAGTGGTTTCAGGAGATTTTTCTCCCCCACCTGTTTCAGACGTGATGTCGAAAGCGAAATCGACACGGCACTACGAATTGATATGTTCCTTGCTGTAACGCCGCTTCCACGCTGCTGGCGTTAAACCGGTGTGTTTGCGAAAAATCTGCCGGAAATAGCCAACGTCATTAAACCCGCACAACGCCGCCACTTCCGTGAGCGATCGCGCTTCGCTAATTAACAGCTTTTCGGCTTCGCGCACCCGCTGGCGATGGATTGCTTCTGTTAACGTCAGATGAAACACCCGCCGGTAGACGCGCCCAAGATAATCGGCATTGCAGTACAGCTCGCGGGCCAGAAGCGCCGTAGAAAGCGGGCGATGATATTGCGTGCGGATCAGTTTCTGCGCTTTCCAGGCAAGGGTGGTGCCTGCGCCATCGGCCTGTTCATCAAGACGCGCGTCACGGGTGAGCTGCTGCAAAATGAGCAGCACAATAAACTCCAGCGCCGGAGTGCGTTGATGCTTTTCCTGTTCGCTTAAGAACTGGCGAAACAGGGCCACCAGCGCCTGCGGATCGACAACCTTCGTTTGTTGCGGCACGCTAAGATGAGTAAGCCAGCGAGGGTCGTTGTCCGGCGCTTTAACCTCAAAATGCAGCCAGTAAAATTTGAGATCGGCGGGAAAATCCTCCACCCCAACATGTTGTCGGTTCGGCCAGAGTAATAAACTCTCTCCCGCATCGACCAGAAATATCCGTTCTTCTTCCTGAATCGTTAATCGACCTTTTTCGACAAAGATAATTTCCCATGACTCCAGCCGCCTTGCAGGATGCCTCCCTACGCCACGGGAAATAAATAATCCACCATTTTGCACTTTAATCGGTAACGTCATGGATAATTCGAGCATTGATATGTAATTTCCCGCTTATTCATTAATGATTAAACACATTACCTTTTGATTATTAATCAAAAACATTAATTTCACCTGATCTATTTCACACTTTTAAATTCAGGTCGGAATCGTCACCTTTTTTTACTCTTTTCTCGCCTTGTTGATATTCCCGTTCACGGCAGAATTAATCAGGTCATTTCAATAAAACTAAAAATTGCTCCCTATTCACGAGGAATATCTATGACCTCTACACCGATTACTACCGCTGATATCGCTAAAGGTAAAATTGACGATGCGTTATCTGTACGGGAAAAAATAGGCTACGGCCTGGGTGACGCAGGCGGCACCGTAATAACTTGCCTGATCATGAATTTTCTCACCTTTTTCTACACCGACGTTTTTGGATTAACTCCGGCGCTGGTTGGCACGCTGTTTATTGCACTGCGCGTGTTTGATGCCATCTCCGACCCGGTGATGGGCGTCATTGCCGACCGGACGCAAAGTCGCTGGGGGCGCTTTCGTCCGTGGCAGCTATGGATTGCCATTCCCATCGGCATTATCGGCATCCTGACGTTCACCGTGCCAGATGCCAGCATGGGAGTAAAAATCGCCTGGGCGTTCGGTACTTACCTGCTCCTTTCAGTCGGTTATACCGCCATCAACGTACCGTACTGCGCGCTGATCAACACCATGACCACCCGCCACAATGAAGTGATCTCCTGCCAGTCCTGGCGATTCGTTCTCTGTGGCGTAGCGGGATTTCTGGTTTCGGTAGGCTTACCGTGGATGGTAGATCTCTTCGGTCAGGGTAATGCCGCGCGCGGCTATCAATTGGGCGTCGGCGTGCTGTGCGCCATTGCCGTGGTGATGTTCCTGTGCTGTTTTTTCTGGGTTCGTGAACGGGTGCCACTCTCCACAATGGGGAAATTTACCCTGCGCGAACATCTTGCCGGGCTGCGGAACAACGACCAACTGCTGCTGATGCTGGTCATGTCTTTCCTGCTGATTAACGTCTTTAACATTCGCGGCGGTGGGTATATGTACTTCATTACCTACGTCTTACAAGGCAGTACGGGCTACACGTCGCTGTTCTTCACCATGGTCACCTTCGCCTCCATTATCGGCTCGGTGATTGTCAGCCCGTTAACGCGGCGTTTCGATACCGTCAAAATTTACTACTACACCAACCTGCTCCTCGCTGCGCTGGCAGTGTTGATGTGGTTCCTGCCCTCCGGCCCGGCTTATCAAACGCTGTGGCTGGCGGTGATCCTCGGTAATGGCGTAATTCTTGGCTTCACATTGCCACTGCACTTCTCATTGATGGCCTTTGCCGATGACTACGGCGAGTGGAAAACCCGCGTACGTTCTTCCGGCATGAACTTCGCCTTCAATCTGTTTTTCATCAAGCTGGCCTGGGCCTCCAGCGCCGGGATCATCAGCCTGCTGTTTATTTTTGTCGCCTACCAGCCTGGCGTGGAAAACCAGACCGCCAGTTCGCTTGGCGGGATCGCGGCGATGGAAACATTACTGCCTGCGCTATTCCACCTGCTGCTGGCAGGGGCGATCCGCTTTTGCAAACTCAATCATCCTATGATGTCACGCATAGCTACCGACCTGCGTCAGCGTCATGTACAGCCTTAAGGAGCACAAGATGAACATTTCGGAAGTCGATCTGCATAAACTGACGGTCAGCGATCCGTTCCTCGGTCAGTACCAACAACTGGTCCGCGACGTGGTGATTCCTTATCAGTGGGATGCTTTGAACGATCGTATCCCAGAAGCGGAACCCAGCCATGCGATTGAAAACTTTCGCATTGCCGCCGGACTTCAGGAGGGTGAATTTTACGGGATGGTGTTTCAGGACAGCGACGTCGCCAAATGGCTAGAAGCAGTAGCCTGGTCGCTGTGCCAGAAGCCGGACGCCGAACTGGAAAAAACCGCCGACGAGGTGATTGAACTGGTCGCCTCCGCCCAGTGCGAAGACGGCTATCTCAATACTTACTTTACGGTAAAAGCACCCGAAGAACGCTGGAGCAATCTGGCGGAGTGTCATGAACTTTACTGCGCAGGTCATCTGATTGAAGCCGGAGTCGCCTTCTTCCAGGCCACGGGAAAACGGCGCTTGCTGGGGGTCGTTTGCCGCCTGGCCGATCATATCGACAGCGTATTTGGTCCAGATGAAAGTAAGTTACACGGTTATCCTGGTCACCCGGAAATTGAACTGGCACTAATGCGCCTGTATGAAGTGACTGAAGAGCCGCGCTACCTGGCGCTGACGAACTATTTTGTCGAACAGCGTGGTGCGCAACCGCACTATTACGACCAGGAATATGAAAAGCGCGGGCAGACATCGCACTGGCACACCTACGGCCCGGCATGGATGGTGAAAGACAAAGCCTACAGCCAGGCACATTTGCCCCTTGCGCAACAGCAAACCGCCATCGGTCACGCGGTACGTTTTGTCTATCTGATGACCGGCGTCGCGCATCTCGCGCGTTTAAGTCACGATGACAGCAAGCGTCAGGACTGCCTGCGGCTGTGGAACAATATGGCCCAGCGTCAGTTATATATTACCGGCGGCATTGGCTCGCAAAGCAGCGGCGAAGCGTTCACTAGCGATTACGATCTGCCGAATGACACGGTATACGCTGAAAGTTGCGCCTCCATCGGCCTGATGATGTTTGCCCGACGAATGCTGGAAATGGAAGGCGACAGTCAATATGCCGATGTGATGGAGCGCGCACTGTACAACACCGTGCTCGGCGGCATGGCGCTGGATGGCAAACATTTCTTCTATGTGAATCCGCTGGAAGTACATCCAAAATCGCTGAAATTCAACCATATCTACGATCACGTTAAACCGATCCGCCAGCGTTGGTTTGGCTGCGCTTGTTGTCCGCCAAATATCGCCCGCGTGCTGACCTCGATTGGTCATTATCTCTACACGCCGCGTGAAGATGCGTTGTATATCAACATATACGCAGGAAACAGCATGGAAGTGCCGGTAGAAAATGGCACGCTGCGCCTGCGGGTTAGCGGGAACTATCCGTGGCAGGAGCAGGTGACGATTGCGGTTGAATCGCCCCAGCCGGTACGTCATACGCTGGCTTTACGTCTGCCGGACTGGTGCACACAGCCGCAGATCATATTGAATGGGGAAGAGGTCGAGCAGGATATTCGTAAAGGGTATTTGCACATTACCCGCGAATGGCAGGAGGGCGATACGCTGAATCTGACTTTGCCGATGCCGGTACGCCGCGTTTACGGTAACCCGCTGGTGCGTCACGTCGCCGGAAAAGTGGCGATTCAGCGCGGCCCGCTGGTGTATTGCCTGGAACAGGCCGACAACGGCGAGTCACTGCATAATCTGTGGCTGCCCACCGATGCGCCATTTACGACATTTGAAGGCAAGGGATTGTTTAGCCATAAGATCTTAATCCAGGCACCGGGTTACCGGTATGAACAGAGCAATCCAGAGCAGCAACCGCTGTGGCATTACGACAGCGCGCCAGCCAAACGCCAGACGCAAACTCTGACCTTTATCCCATGGTTTAGCTGGGCCAACCGGGGTGAAGGCGAAATGCGGATCTGGGTGAATGAGGAAAAGCATTGCCATCCGTAGGTTGGATAAGGCACTCGCGCCGCATCCAACGTAAGGAGCACATTGCCTGATGCGACGCTTAACACGTCTTATCAGGCATACAAGTCGGTGCGAGAGCGTAGGCCAGCCGCACCGACATCCACCGGTGAATTAAAAACGCCAGCTCACGCCGGTGACAAAGGTAAAACTCTCATTACGATCAATCATCGGGCTGTCGGTAATCTCTTCCGGCAGCTCGCTGTATCCGGCGCTCGCCATCAATACGACGTGCTCTCCTATCGGGTATTTTGCCGTCAGGCTGACATAGGGCACCCAGGCATCCTGCGCGGAATAACTTGCCAGACCGCTACGACGGGACTCACTCTCTGAAATGCCATAGTAATAGTCACTGAAATTCTCGTCATAATAGAGAACGCCCAGCGCAGGTGTCAGCGACAGACGACCTATCTGCATTTTGTGGAATACCGATAGCTCCCCCACCCAGCCGTTGCTGTTATCCAGAACGTCCGCAGCTGCAGAGGCTTTCACGGTTCCCCAACGCTCGTGGTGATACCAGGCAACCCCCGCCATAGCCGTACTATCACGCTTATCAAGCTGTTGCATGGCATAATCGTCATTATCGGCAGGGTCAAATTCCAGCGGCATCCAGGATGCGGTCAGGCTAAGTTCATTTTTTTCACTTTGCGACAGAATAAAACCTAACGTGGTCTGACGAACATAAAAAGAATCACCTTCATAACTAATCAGGGGAATTGCCTTTGTATTTTCATTATAACCGCGATAAGGCGATTCATTATAAGCCGCACCAGCACCAATGGATAATTCAGAAGCAGTTGCGCTTGCCATAAAAGGCAACGCAAATAACGCTACAATATTGCGGTTAATTAACATGTCCGGTATTCCATTTTAAAATAAGATAAAAAAGAGTCGGCATAGTAATGCTTACAATTTCTCCGGTGCAAGATTCATATTTATATAGTAATATATAAAATTATATATAATTGGGCTGTTGCGATGACAAAATTACAACTTAAGTACCGGGAGTTAAAAATTATCTCGGTAATCGCTGCCAGTGAAAATATCAGCCATGCTGCGACTGTACTTGGCATCGCACAGGCCAACGTCAGCAAATACCTTGCTGATTTTGAATCAAAAGTGGGTTTAAAAGTCTTTGACCGAACCACCCGGCAGCTGATGCTCACACCTTTTGGTACCGCGCTGTTACCGTACATCAACGACATGCTGGACAGAAACGAGCAGCTTAATAATTTTATTGCAGATTATAAGCATGAGAAACGTGGTCGGGTCACCATCTACGCCCCAACCGGCATAATTACCTATTTATCCAAACATGTAATCGATAAAATTAAAGATATCGGTGATATAACCTTATCGCTAAAAACCTGCAATCTTGAGCGTAATGCCTTTTATGAAGGCGTCGAATTTCCTGATGATTGTGATGTTTTAATCAGCTACGCTCCACCAAAAGATGAATCGCTGGTTGCCAGTTTTATTACACAATATGCCGTAACCGCTTATGCCAGCCAGCGCTATCTTGAGAAACATCCTATTAGCCGTCCTGACGAACTCGAACATCACTCCTGTATTTTGATCGACTCGATGATGATCGACGACGCGAATATCTGGCGCTTCAACGTCGCCGGGAGTAAAGAGGTGCGGGATTATCGCGTGAAGGGAAATTACGTTTGCGACAACACGCAATCTGCGCTGGAGCTGGCACGAAATCACCTGGGGATTGTGTTTGCGCCAGACAAAAGTGTGCAGAGAGATCTGCAAGACGGCACGCTGGTGCCCTGCTTTCAGCACCCGTATGAATGGTGGCTGGATCTGGTGGCTATCTTCCGTAAACGGGAATACCAGCCCTGGCGGGTCCAGTATGTGCTGGATGAAATGCTGCGTGAAATTCGCCACCAGCTTGCTCAGTCGCAGCAACTGCGGCCTGAACAAGCGGCGGAAAGCGAAGATTAATGATCGAGATAAAGGTAATGCACCCAGCTGGTCATGCGTAATAACACTTTGCGCATCACCGAGACATGGCTGAAATGATCAGAGTAGACCGCCACCTGGGCGTAAATACCGTCTGGTAAAGCGCTCAAATCAGTGTGCTCATTCAGTTCAATGGTCGCGATAACGCCATCTGAACCCGGCGCTGTGTTTAACGTCTGTAAGGTGCCGGTCGACTGATAAGCTCCGCCGGGAACGGCTGGACTAATGGCTGCCAGCTTACCGCTGAATACCTTACCTGGCAGAGCATTAAACACCACTTCCGCATCGTCGCCAGGGGCCAGTCGCAGCAAGGAGTTCTGACGGAACTGCGCCACAATTTGTCGTTTCTGATCGGGTATAAACACCATCACCGGACGTAGCGGCAGCGACGCGGCATAGGTACCCGGACGAATCAGTACCTGGGTCACATAACCATCGCTCGGCGCACGCACTATCGTCTGCTCAAGGTTATATTTTGCTTCCGCGAGCTGCGCTTTCAGGCTGGCGATTTGAGAATGTTCACCCAACACCAGGCTATCCAGCTGGCTCTGGATCTGTTTTTGTTCCGCCGCCGATGACTTCACGGAGGCTTCCTGCGCCAGATAATTTTGCCGCGCCACATCGATATCGCGTTCTGAAAACGGGTTTACTTTCGCCTGGCTGCCGCGTGCGTAACGCTGATACTCTTTAGCGAATTTATCCCGCGTGGCCTTTGCCTGCTGAGTATTCGCCGCCATCTCATCTAACTCTGCGCCCAACGCCCGCTGTTTATGTTCTGCGGTAACGATATCCGCCATCAGCCGATCCACCTGCGCCTGATAACGCGTCGGGTCCAGTCGAAATAGCACCTCACCTTTTTTAATTAGCGTATTTTTCTTGTCCGTCACTTCGATCACCACGCCTGTCACCTGCGGGACAACAGGAATAGAAATAACCGCTTTTTGCGCTTTAAAGGTATACGGATGGTTATAGTTCATTAACAGAATTAAACCGCTGACAATAAATATTCCACCCAGGGCCGCGGTGGGAATGGTCCATTTATTTACAGGAATTTTGAAGATCTTAAACATTGCCCATGCGAAAGCCACATAGGTCAAAATAATCAGTAAATCCATAAGTATTACTCGGCAGAAGAGGATTTGATGTCAGCGAGCTGTTTCTCCAGCCCAGCAATACGCTGTTGTAGTTGCACAACGGAGGAGTCATGGTTTTGCATTCCCCATCCCCGCTCCGGGCGGTAAAGCGTGGCCCAAATCCACAAAAATGGCCAGATAACATGCAGCGTAAAAAGACTCACCCAACCAGCAACATGAATGGCGTCGGCATGAGGATGATTACGTTTTTTAGCAATCAGGTAGGGAATATCATGTAAAATAATAATCCCATAGAATATCACCAGAAATACAAAAATAAGCACTCCCAGTGCAAAATAGTCCAGGAACATATTTCCCTCAGAGAATATAAAAAAGAACAATTAACACATATTATGAAATGCCATGATGCAGTGCAATTTCCTTATTTATATAACGACATATTATTTTTTATATACTTTCTGAAGTGTGCTGCGTGGCTTTTCAACAGGTCGAGGTTTATCATATTGAAATAATGGAACTATTGGCCAAATTTATGATTAAAAACCGTAAAACATCCACAATGCAGATTAAGCGTATTAAACCTTCAATAATCTACCGTTTATTGCTGATTGTCCTCGGAATACCAATGGTGATTTACGGTCTGGTTTGCCCGCTCACCATCGAAACGCGAGATTAAACTCCTGGCAAAACACACCCCAGAAACGCACTTTTGTTGGCGTAGTCTGGGTTATTGCACACGTAGGTTTAAAACGTAAATTGTAACAACGTGCGCTTTGTTTATGCCGGATGCGGCGTGTACGCCTTATCCGGCCTACGGTCAGGTCCCCGTAGGCATGATAAGACGCGTAAGCGTCGCATCAGGCAATTAATACCCGATGCGACCAGCTTCTTACATCAGAACAGCCCCAACGGTTTATCTGAGTAGCTCACCAGCAGGCACTTGGTTTGCTGGTAATGCTCCAGCATCATCTTGTGGGTTTCGCGTCCAATGCCTGATTGTTTGTAGCCGCCAAACGCCGCATGTGCCGGGTAAGCGTGATAACAGTTGGTCCACACGCGCCCGGCCTGAATGCCGCGCCCCATCTTATAGGCCAGATTACCGTTGCGGCTCCAGACGCCTGCGCCCAGGCCATATTGCGTATCGTTCGCCAGCTCCAGCGCTTCTTCCATCGTTTTGAAGGTGGTCACCGCCAGCACCGGGCCAAAAATCTCTTCCTGGAACACCCGCATATTGTTCTGACCAAACAGAATCGTCGGTTCAAGGTAGTAGCCGTCTTTCAGTTCGCCTTCCAGCAGCTTGCGCCGCCCGCCGGTGAGCACGTCTGCGCCCTCTTTTTTACCGATATCAATGTAGTTGAGGATGGTTTCCAGTTGCCCGTGAGAAACCTGCGCACCCATTTGCGTCACGCTGTCGAGTGGGTTACCGCTGCGAATGCTTTCGACACGGCGGATGGCGCGTTCCATAAAGCGTTCGTAGATTGACTCCTGCACTAAGGCACGACTCGGACAGGTGCAAACTTCGCCCTGGTTAAAGGCAAACAGTGCAAAGCCTTCCAGCGCTTTATCGAAAAAGGCATCTTCTTCATCCATCACATCAGCAAAGAAGATATTTGGCGACTTACCGCCCAACTCCAGCGTCACCGGAATAATGTTTTGCGTTGCGTATTGCATAATTTGTTGGCCCACTTCCGTTGAGCCGGTAAACGCCACTTTGGCGATGCGTTTCGAGGTCGCCAGATATTCGCCAATTTCCCCACCTGCGCCATTGACCACGTTCACCACGCCCGGCGGCAGTAAATCACCGACAATTTCCATTAGCAGCAGTACAGAAAGCGGGGTAAGACGTGCGGGTTTCAGCACCACACAGTTGCCCGCCGCCAGCGCGGGAGCCATTTTCCAGCTCGCCATCAGCAGCGGGAAGTTCCACGGGATAATCTGCCCCACCACGCCTAACGGTTCATGGAAATGATAGGCCACGGTTTCGCTATCAACTTCACTGATCCCACCTTCCTGCGCCCGAATACACGAGGCGAAATAGCGGAAATGGTCAATCGCCAGCGGTACATCCGCAGCACTGGTTTCGCGAATGGGTTTGCCGTTATCCCAGGTTTCAGCTGTCGCTAACAGCTCGAGGTTTTGTTCCATTCGATCGGCAATCTTAAACAGAATCGCCGCGCGATCCTGCACCGAGGTGTGCGCCCATTTATCTTTCACTTTGTGCGCAGCATCCAGCGCCAGATCGATGTCTCGTTTGCCCGAAGACGCCACTTCGCACAGCAGCTGCCCGGTCACCGGCGTCAGGTTCTGGTAATACTCACCATCGGCAGGGGCTACCCATTCGCCGCCAATAAAGTTGTCATAGCGGTTTTTTAACTTGAGGGGGAAACCATACTCGCCGGGCTTAATCTGTGCTGAAGGGGGATTATTGGTCATGATCGTCTCCTTGCGGTGTGAGGTATAACAAGGGTAGACGTGACTGGCGAAATCTTCGCCAGTCGGTAACAGCTTTACGACAGCTATCACGAATTTACGGGCAAGGATTACAGAGATAGTTGAAAAAGCGGCTGACAATTTGCCAGCCGTTGTTGGAATGATGATTACATTGCGGCGCGATAAATCGCCACAATTTCTTCGTGAGTTGCCTGGATCGGGTTAGTAAAGCCACAGGCATCTTTCAGGGCATTAGTCGCCAGAACCGCGAAATCTTCTTCTTTCACGTTCAGGTCGCGTAGGCCTGCCGGGATATCCACTTTCTTCGCCAGTTCACGGATGGCGTTAATGCAGGCTTCAGCACCTTCCGCGTCGTTTTTACCTGTCACGTTCACGCCCATTGCAGCGGCACAGTCACGCAGACGTGCAGCGGCGACTTTGCTGTTGAATACCTGAACATGCGGCAGCAGAACGGCGTTACATACACCGTGTGGCAGGTTGTAGAAACCGCCCAGCTGGTGCGCCATCGCATGAACATAACCCAGAGAAGCATTATTGAACGCCATACCGGCGAGGAACTGGGCATAAGCCATTGCTTCACGCGCTTTCGCATTACTGCCATCTTCAACGGCTAACGGCAGGTTTTCGGCAATCATGGTCACGGCTTTCAGTGCACAAGCGTCAGTGATCGGCGTGGCGGCAATAGAAACATACGCTTCGATAGCGTGCGTTAAGGCATCCATACCCGTTGCGGCGGTCAGTGACTTCGGCATACCAATCATCAGAGAGGAGTCATTGACAGAAAGCAGCGGAGTGACATGTTTATCAACAATCGCCATTTTGATATGACGCGCTTCGTCAGTGATGATGCAGAAACGGGTCATTTCAGAGGCCGTACCCGCCGTGGTATTGATGGCGATCATCGGCAGCTGCGGTTTTGCAGAGCGGTCAACGCCTTCGTAATCGCGAATATCGCCGCCATTGGCTGCCACCAGCGCAATACCTTTTGCGCAGTCGTGCGGAGAACCACCGCCTAAGGAAATCACGCTATCGCAATTATTTTCTTTAAGTAATTTCAAACCTGCAGCGACGTTTTCCGTGGTGGGGTTAGGTTGGGTGCCATCATAAATAATGCTAAAAATATTGCGTTCTTCCAGTGCTTTTTGCACATCGCCCGCCATACCTAATTTCGTTAACATACTGTCAGTGACAATCAATGTACGGCGAAACCCATATTCTGCCATCATATTCATTGCATCAGTCAATGAATCAGCGCCGATGACATTCACAGAAGGAATAAAGAACGTTGAAGCTGCCATAACACACTCCTGAAAGTGTAAAAAAGGGCGGGCAGCTTACTGAGGATTTTCATTCGAAAATATGATCAATATTATTGTTTAGCAAAATTAATCTAATAAAAAGCACATTGTATTCATTAAACAATGTGCTTTTTTTAAAATCATAAGAATTTTGTATTAATTTATTTTAAAACTTAATTAATCATTTCCTTATTTTTCCGGAAATAATAATGCGTCGCGCAATAAATGATCATTTCCACGACGACGCGTAAAGCCAATGCGGTCAAAATATTCCAGGATTTGAATCGCCAGTTTTCGCCCAACCCCTAAGCGATCGCGGAAATCCGCCGCGCAGGTTGAACCACATTCCTGATCGAGATCGCGGATCATATTGGCAAACTCGACAATCCGATCGTTACGGTAATAACGATCTTTGACGATCGCGGTAATTATCCCCTGTTGGGCCGCCTGGCGTAGCGTCAGACGCATTGCCTGCTCGTCGGTTCCCGTCTCTTTTGCCAGGTCACGCACCCACCACGGTTCGTCACCAAACAGCGGCTCTGCTTTTTGCCAGATGGCCTGCTGCTCTTCGCTGAAGCCCGCTTTGTGATCCGGCAGATGCAGCCAACCGTGATGACTGAGGATGTCGCCGCTTTCGCGCATCTTTTCAATCAGCAACAGTACCAGCGCTTCATCTTCCATTGGCAACGCCATACGTCGCAGACGTTCGCGCCCAGGACCAGGTTCATCGCGATGTTGCTCATGATAAGTCGCTAATGTGTCGAGAATTTTCCGCTGCCAGCGGGCGGCAACTGGCGCATTCAACAAGCTATAACCAGCCTGAATATAGCCCGGCTGTTGCAGTAGTTCGCGCATCCCTTCGCCGTTGAGCTGGCGTGCCCAGGCGAAATCCGCAAGGTTAACCGCTCCGCGTTCCAGATGAACAGATAACGCATCGGCATCGCTCTGCGCCCGTGCAAGAGACGCCAGCCATTGCAGATATTCCGGCTTACGTTTACCGCGACGCGGCGGGTTAAGCATCACCACACGCGCCCCCGCCAGCGTATTGCGGGCCGAGATATCGCGCAACACTAAGCGATCGTTATCCGCCAGCCACAGCGGCGTGTCGAACACCAGCTCGGCAAGGTTATCTTCCAGCAGCGAAACGCGTCCCGTAACGTGGCTGGCGGCGTGGTGAATATGCAGCGGCTGCCACTGGGTCAGCGGCGTATGGGTTTGAAGCTCGACAATCACCCGCGTGAACGGCTCTGGCGGCACATCGGCAAGCAGCCAGTCGCCACGGTTAATCTGCTCTTTTTCCGCATCCCCCGCGATGTTAAGCGCGATACGCTGGCCGGCATGAGCGGTTTCTGTTGGCTGGTTTTGTGCATGCAGCGCACGTACACGCATCGGTTTATTTACACCAGTCAGCCATAGTGAATCGCCTACCGTCACTTCCCCGCTTAACGCCGTACCGGTGACGACCAGCCCGGCACCTTTTACGGTAAATGCGCGGTCGATCGCGAGGCGGAAACTATGTTGGCTGGCGTGTTCACGTTCTGGTAACTGAAGCAGATGCTCGCGCAGGGCATCAATTCCCCGACCCTCGGTTGCTGCGGTGATAAACAGTTTTGCCTCAGCAAAACCGTATTCCCGCAGCACCTCCTTTACCTGGCGTTCAACCTCATTAACACGCGCTTCGTCCACGCGATCGGCTTTGGTCAGCGCCACTGTCAGCATCGGGTTACCGGTCAGCTGCAAAATCGCCAGATGCTCACGGGTCTGTGCCATCACACCGTCATCGCACGCCACCACCAACAGCGCGTGATCGATACCACCAACGCCCGCCAGCATGTTGGAAAGAAACTTTTCATGACCGGGTACGTCGATAAAACCAGGCACGCGACCATCCGGCTGCGGCCAGTAGGCATAGCCGAGATCGATGGTCATGCCGCGCTTTTTTTCTTCCGGCAGACGATCGGCATTTACGCCAGTAATCGCCTGCAATAAGGTTGTTTTGCCGTGGTCAACGTGTCCGGCAGTCGCAATAATCATTTCAACAACATCTCCAAAAACCGTTGCTCATCTTCAAGGCAGCGTAAATCCAGCCACAATCGTCCGTCATAAATACGACCAATCACCGGCACTGGCAATTCACGCCAGCGGGCGGCTAATGACTCAAGGTGGCTACCGCGTCCATCATGGGGTGTAAACGTTAATGCCGCGCTCGGCAGGCGATCAACCGGCAGCGAACCACTGCCAATCTGCGAAAGACATGGCATAACCTGTACCGCAAACTCCGCGCCGTAATGTGCGGCAAGGGGAGCCTGTAAACGTTGTGCCTGGATTTGAATGACCTCTGCGCTGCGGGTAAGCAGGCGCAGGGTCGGTAATTTTTCACTCAGAGCTTCAGGGTGTAAATAAAGACGCAACGTGGCTTCCAACGCCGCGAGGGTCATTTTATCCGCGCGTAATGCACGCTTCAGCGGGTGGCTTTGCAGGCGGGCGATCATCTCTTTTTTACCAACAATAATTCCTGCCTGCGGCCCGCCTAACAACTTGTCGCCGGAGAAGCTCACCAGACTGACGCCCGCCGCAATCAACTCCTGCGGCATTGGCTCTTTCGGCAAACCGTACTGGCTAAGATCGACCAGCGAGCCACTGCCTAAATCAGTCACTACGGGAACATCCAGCTCTTTGCCGAGCGCCACCAGTTCAGCTTCGTCTATCGCTTTGGTGAACCCCTGAATGCTGTAGTTACTGGTATGTACTTTCATCAACAGTGCGGTATTTTCATTCACCGCCTGACGATAATCATTCGCGTGCGTGCGGTTGGTGGTCCCTACTTCGTGTAGGGTGCAGCCTGCCTGACGCATAACATCGGGAATACGAAACGCGCCGCCAATCTCCACCAGTTCGCCGCGAGATACCACTACCTCTTTCCCGCTGGCAATGGCCGCCAACATCAATAACACCGCCGCCGCATTGTTATTAACGATACAGGCATCTTCCGCCCCCGTAATACGGCACAGCAACTGCGCCAGCGCACGATCGCGATGTCCGCGTCCGGCGTCGTCCAGATCGTACTCGAGGGTCACTGGCGAACGCATAGCCTGCGCAACGGCTTCCACCGCGGCTTCCGCCTGTAAAGCTCGCCCAAGGTTGGTATGCAGCACGGTTCCCGTCAGGTTGATCACCGGACGCAGCGCACTCTGCGCCTCTTTCGTCAACCGGGCATCGACTTCTTGCGCCCAGTTTTCACACCACGCAGGCAGCGTCTGGCTGCCACGAATCACTTCTCGCGCTTCGTCGAGCATCTGACGCAACAATTCCACCACGCGGGTGTGACCATAAGTATCACGCAAAGAAAGGAAGGAGCTATCGCGCAATAAGCGATCAATAGCCGGAAGTTGACTATAGAGGGAACGCGTTTCGGTTGTCATAGGAAACCTGGCTGATCAAGGCCCTCTCACACGGAGAAGAGCGTTTAACATAACCACGGATTGTAACGTGAGATGGGTCAGGAGGACATATCGCGCATCAAGCCTTTGGCGGTTCGGTGCGAGCAAAACTTTCGCGGCTAAACAGGTTTTCGACCAGTTTGACTAAGTGTGGGCGGTCGACACACCAACCTGGCGCAACGCGGCGGAAATTGAGATATCCGACGGCACAGGCAATAGCGATAGTCGCCAGATTGACCGTATCGGTTTTGAGTGTGCCATCGACCAGATATCCTTCCAGCACATCCAGACTGCGGTTGATTTTCTCCCGCTGGCGTAACAATTCATCTTCAGACTGCTGCGCCGCTGGACGCGCCTGTTCACGCACCGATACCAGCCCGGCATCCATAATGCCATCCGCCAGTGCCTCAATTTTGCGCACCCGCAACGACTCCAGCGGATCGCGCGGCAACATCGCCGGAGCGACATTCATTAATTCAATATATTCAGCGATGATCGGCGAATCAAACCAGCATTCGCCCTCTTCGGTCACCAGCACCGGCACTTTTCCTAACGGGTTAAATTGCGCCACGCCGTTGTCCGCGTTATAGGGCAGTTCATTAATAAATTCGAAAGTTATGCCCTTTTCTAACAACAGAATAGAAAGTTTGCGTACAAACGGGCTGGTGTAGCTACCGACGAGTTTCATGCCGAGTCCTTTGTGCGAGGAAAAATATCAGTATGGCTCAGGCTCACGCAAAACACAGGTGATATAAGTCTCAATGATCCAAATAAAGATAATGCATCCAGCTGGTCATTCTTAGCAGCACTTTTCGCATCACCGAAACATGGCTGAAATGGTCGGAGTAAACTGCCACCTGGGCGTAAATGCCGTCGGGTAAGGCATCGATATCATCGTTAGGGTCCAGTTCAATGGTTCCCAGCACACCGTCCGTGCCGGGCACGACCGTTAATGATTGCAATACCCCCTGCGCCTGATAAGAACCGCCTGGCACGACAGGTAAAATACTGGTCAGTTTGCCGTGGAACACCTGCCCAGGTAGCGCGTTAAACACCACTTCCGCATCATCGCCAGGTTTCAGACGTAACAGCGAGTTTTGCCGAAATTGGGCGACAATTTGCCGTTTTTGCTCGGGGATGAAAACCATCACCGGACGCAACGGCAAGGCAGCTGCGTATGTGCCTGGGCGGATCAGTACCTGAGTGACGTAGCCATTGCTTGGTGCGCGAATGACGGTCTGTTCAAGGTTATATTTTGCTTCTGTAAGTTGCGCTCTTAAGCTCACAATCTGCGATTGCTCGCCGTTGACCATACTGTCGAGCTGACTCTGGATCTGCGCCTGCTCCGCCACCGAGCCTTTCACTAACGCATCCTGCGCGAGGAAATTTTGCCGCGCATCGTCGATGTCACGTTCCGAGAACGGATTCACCGCCGCCTGGCTGCCTTTCAGATAACGTTGATAATTTTTAAACAGACGGTCGCGCTCCGCTGAAACCTGGGTGGTGTTGGCCTGCGCTTCAGTGAGCTGCGCGCGCAGCGTCTTTATATTATGCGTCGCCGTCATCAGGTCAGCCTGAAGTCTGTCAACTCGCGCCTGGTAACGAACCGGGTCGAGCTTAAAAAGCACCTCGCCCTTTTGAATAAGCTGATTATTCTTGTCAGTGACTTCAGTAACAATTCCCGTCACCTGTGGCGTGATGGGGATCGCTATCACTGCCTTTTGCGCGGTAAAAGTGTAAGGGTGGTTGTAGTTCATCAACAAAATCAAACCACTCACCAGAAACACGCCTCCCAGCGCCGCCGTCGCCAGCGTCCACTGATTCACCGGAATGCGGAAGATTTTAAAGACCGCCCACGCCAACGCCACGTAAGTTAAAACAATCAATAGATCCATAATTAGATCTCCGGGAACGTGGAATAGTCAGTCTTTTTCTCGGCGGCGAGTTGGTGCTCCAGCCGGGAAATTCGGTCAGAAAGTGCGGCGATTTCCGGGTCAGTCGCTTTCTCCTGCGACGCAACATGTGACTGCATACCCCAGCCACGCTCCGGTTGATAGAGCGTCGCCCAGATCCACAGAAACGGCCAGATAACATGCAGAGTAAACAGGCTCACCCAGCCCGCCGTATGAATAGCGTCGGCATGGGGATGGTTGCGCTTTTTGGCAATCAGATAAGGGATGTCATGTATCGCGATGATTCCATAAAAAATCACCAGAAAGACGAAGATCAGCACTCCCAACGCGAAATAGTTTAGAAACATATTTGCCTCGGATTCACGTTTATCAGTGTTGTTTTTTGGCTGGCAGCCAGAAGGGAGTCAGGCTGATATTTTGACAATAATCCGGGTTCGCGATTCTCGCCATAACACCAAAGAATAATTTTTAGAGGTGATGAGTTGCTTAGTTACATAACGATTGTATGACGAAGGCATAACATGCTGTAGATCACATCAGGTGAACGCCGTAAGAAAATATCTTGTGATTCAGATCACAAAGATTCAACAAACCATCAAAACAAAAATGTGACATTAGTCACATTTAAATGCCATTTTTAGCGAAAATCGCCGCCTTGTTGCTTTTTTACACAAGCGTTTTGTGATGAACATCACGTCAATTACCTCTCTACCCCCTATATTTATGTGATTGATATCACACAAAAGGCCGTCGACTGGACAGTTAACCGATTCAGTGCCAGATTTCGCAGTATCTACAAGGTCCGGCTACCTCTGCCGCCACATTAACAAAAAACCTCGGGCTTCCAGCCTGCGCGACAGCAAACATAAGAAGGGGTGTTTTTATGTCATCCGATATTAAGATCAAAGTGCAAAGCTTTGGTCGTTTCCTCAGCAACATGGTGATGCCAAATATCGGCGCGTTTATCGCGTGGGGTATCATCACCGCGTTATTTATTCCAACAGGGTGGTTACCGAACGAGACGCTGGCGAAGCTGGTCGGGCCGATGATCACTTATCTCCTGCCGCTGCTGATCGGTTATACCGGTGGTAAGCTGGTAGGCGGCGAACGTGGCGGCGTAGTCGGTGCCATCACCACCATGGGCGTTATCGTCGGCGCAGACATGCCGATGTTCCTCGGTTCTATGATTGCAGGTCCGCTGGGCGGCTGGTGCATTAAGCACTTCGACCGCTGGGTAGACGGTAAGATCAAATCCGGTTTTGAGATGCTGGTGAATAACTTCTCCGCAGGCATCATCGGGATGATCCTCGCCATTCTGGCATTTCTCGGCATTGGCCCGATTGTTGAAGCCCTGTCCAAAATGCTGGCTGCGGGCGTTAACTTCATGGTTGTCCATGACATGCTGCCGCTGGCGTCTATCTTTGTTGAACCGGCGAAAATCCTGTTCCTCAACAACGCCATTAACCACGGTATCTTCTCGCCGCTGGGTATTCAGCAGTCCCATGAACTGGGTAAATCCATATTCTTCCTGATTGAAGCTAACCCAGGTCCGGGTATGGGCGTGCTGCTGGCGTACATGTTCTTTGGTCGTGGTAGCGCTAAACAGTCTGCGGGCGGTGCGGCAATTATCCACTTCCTGGGTGGTATCCACGAAATTTACTTCCCGTATGTGTTGATGAATCCGCGTCTGATCCTGGCCGTTATCCTCGGCGGTATGACTGGCGTGTTCACGCTGACTATCCTGGGCGGTGGTCTGGTTTCTCCGGCATCTCCGGGTTCTATCCTTGCTGTACTGGCGATGACACCAAAAGGTGCTTATTTCGCTAACATCGCGGGTGTGTGTGCGGCGATGGCTGTCTCCTTTGTTGTCTCTGCTATTTTGCTGAAAACCAGCAAAGTGAAAGAAGAAGATGATATTGAAGCAGCAACTCGTCGTATGCAGGACATGAAAGCTGAGTCTAAAGGTGCATCTCCGCTGTCTGCGGGCGATGTGACTAACGACCTGAGCCACGTACGTAAAATCATCGTTGCCTGTGACGCCGGTATGGGTTCAAGTGCGATGGGCGCAGGCGTGCTGCGTAAGAAAATTCAGGATGCAGGTCTGTCGCAGATTTCGGTCACTAACAGTGCGATCAACAACCTGCCGCCAGATGTGGACCTCGTCATCACTCACCGTGACCTGACCGAACGCGCTATGCGCCAGGTTCCGCAGGCACAGCATATTTCGCTGACCAACTTCCTCGACAGCGGCCTGTACACCAGCCTGACCGAACGTCTGGTTGCTGCCCAGCGCCATACTGAAAACGAAGTGAAAGTGAAAGACAGTCTGAAAGACAGCTTTGACGATTCCAGTGCTAACCTGTTCAAACTGGGCGCGGAGAACATCTTCCTCGGTCGCAAAGCGGCCACCAAAGAAGAAGCGATTCGTTTTGCTGGCGAGCAGCTGGTGAAAGGCGGTTACGTTGAGCCGGAATACGTTCAGGCGATGCTGGATCGTGAAAAACTGACCCCGACTTATCTGGGTGAGTCTATCGCGGTGCCACACGGTACGGTTGAAGCGAAAGATCGCGTACTGAAAACGGGCGTGGTGTTCTGCCAGTACCCGGAAGGCGTGCGCTTCGGTGAAGAAGAAGATGACATTGCCCGTCTGGTGATTGGTATTGCTGCCCGTAACAACGAGCACATTCAGGTTATCACCAGCCTGACCAATGCACTGGATGATGAGTCCGTCATCGAGCGTCTGGCACACACCACCAGCGTGGATGAAGTGCTGGAACTGCTGGCAGGTCATAAGTAATCCAATCCCACCCTCTCCACATGGAGAAGGTGGGGCTAATTGCCTAATGCGCTACGCTTATCAGGCCTACAGGATGCATCACAATTTGTTGAATTTGCACGTTCTTGTAGGCCGGATAAGGCGTTTACGCCGCATCCGGCGCGGCCCCTCTCCACATGGAGAGGGTTTGGGTGAGGGAAAAGCCTCACCCCAGCCCTCTCGGGTAAAAACATTGATGAAGGTTAATACTATGAAAGCATTACATTTTGGCGCAGGTAATATCGGTCGTGGCTTTATCGGTAAACTGCTGGCAGACGCGGGTATACAACTGACGTTTGCCGATGTCAATCAGGTGGTACTTGATGCCCTGAATGCCCGTCATAGCTATCAGGTTCATGTGGTAGGTGAAACCGAGCAGGTAGATACCGTTTCCGGCGTCAATGCTGTCAGCAGCATTGGTGATGATGTCGTTGATCTCATTGCTCAGGTTGATTTAGTCACTACCGCCGTTGGCCCGGTAGTGCTGGAACGTATTGCTCCGGCTATCGCCAAAGGGCTGGTGAAACGTAAAGAACAAGGTAATGAATCTCCGCTGAACATCATCGCTTGTGAAAACATGGTCCGCGGCACCACGCAACTGAAAGGCCATGTGATGAACGCCCTGCCGGAAGACGCCAAAGCGTGGGTAGAAGAACACGTTGGCTTTGTCGATTCCGCCGTTGACCGCATCGTACCGCCTTCGGCTTCGGCAACTAACGATCCGCTGGAAGTGACGGTAGAAACCTTCAGCGAATGGATTGTCGATAAAACTCAGTTCAAAGGCGCACTGCCGAACATCCCAGGCATGGAGTTAACCGACAACCTGATGGCATTTGTCGAACGTAAACTCTTCACCCTGAACACGGGTCATGCTATAACCGCGTACCTCGGAAAACTGGCCGGTCATCAGACCATTCGTGACGCTATTCTCGACGAGAAAATCCGCGCGGTGGTAAAAGGTGCGATGGAAGAAAGTGGCGCGGTACTGATCAAGCGTTACGGCTTTGACGCTGACAAGCATGCGGCGTACATCCAGAAAATCCTCGGTCGTTTTGAGAACCCGTATCTGAAAGATGATGTAGAGCGCGTAGGCCGTCAGCCGCTGCGTAAACTGAGCGCAGGCGACCGTCTGATCAAGCCACTGCTCGGTACGCTGGAATACGGCCTCCCGTACAAAAATCTGATTCAGGGAATTGCCGCTGCAATGCACTTCCGCAGTGAAGATGATCCACAGGCTCAGGAACTGGCAGCACTGATCGCCGACAAAGGTCCGCAGGCGTCGCTGGCACAGATTTCCGGGCTTGATGCCAACAGCGAGGTTGTATCTGAGGCGGTAACCGCTTATAAAGCAATGCAATAATGGTGGACCAGGCGCAGGACACCCTGCGCCCGAATAACAGATTGTCAGATATGCAGGCAACAATGGAACAAACCCAGGCCTTTGAAAACCGTGTGCTTGAGCGTCTGAATGCTGGCAAAACCGTGCGAAGCTTTCTGATCACCGCCGTCGAGCTCCTGACCGAGGCGGTAAATCTTCTGGTGCTTCAGGTATTCCGCAAAGACGATTACGCGGTGAAATATGCTGTAGAACCGTTACTCGACGGCGATGGTCCGCTGGGCGATCTTTCTGTGCGTTTAAAACTCATTTACGGGTTGGGCGTCATTAACCGCCTGGAATACGAAGATGCGGAGCTGCTGATGGCATTGCGTGAAGAACTAAATCACGACGGCAACGAGTACGCCTTTACCGACGACGAGATCCTTGGACCCTTTGGTGAACTGCACTGCGTGGCGGCGTTACCACCGCCGCCACAGTTTGAACCAGCAGACTCCAGTTTGTATGCAATGCAAATTCAGCGCTATCAACAGGCTGTGCGATCAACAATGGTCCTTTCACTGACAGAGCTGATTTCCAAAATCAGCTTAAAAAAAGCCTTTCAAAAGTAAGCAACGTCTGCTTACTGCCCCTCTACCTGCTTCGGCCGATAAAGCCGACGATAATACTCCAGACGTTGTAGATATAACGGCACGCTTTCATCGGGTATTCCGGACGGAATCGCGTTACGGGGAGGAAGTTTTTTCAGATACTCCCGGAACGCCTGACTTGATGCCATGAAATCTACGGCTTTATCGATAAGAAGCGGAACGTTTTCACCTAATTTGCCCATGATGATATCTCCGTATTACCCCGCGCCGGGAATGCGCGGCCGCCAATTTTAGTTTAGGTTCCCGGTAAAGATGACATTAAGGAAAACGTGCTGAATCCTCAATAATCATCCGCTTCTGTTTATTATCTTTTTTCTATAGATTTCTTAATTAATCAATAAATTGCGTAGTTTTTAAGCATATTAATGATTACGTTGCAGAACTATTGCAATGTCATCAGTTGTGAACAAAGCACCTGGTCGCGCATACTAGGGGCTATAAATTTATCTTTATCAGAAGCCATCACATGAAAGAAGTCGAAAAAAACGAAATCAAACGTCTCAGCGATCGTCTGGACGCCATCCGCCACCAGCAGGCCGATCTGTCGCTGGTTGAAGCCGCAGACAAATATGCCGAGCTGGAAAAAGAGAAAGCCACGCTGGAAGCAGAAATTGCCCGCCTGCGTGAAGTTCACAGCCAGAAACTGAGTAAAGAAGCACAGAAGCTGATGAAGATGCCGTTTCAGCGCGCAATTACCAAAAAAGAGCAGGCTGATATGGGCAAGCTGAAGAAAAGTGTTCGCGGACTGGTGGTTGTTCACCCAATGACCGCGCTGGGCCGCGAAATGGGCCTGGAAGAGATGACCGGCTTCTCAAAGACCGCGTTTTAAGTCCCCTACTGGTCAATACAACTAAAGTTTCCTCATTTTTATTCGCTCCTGCTGGCACATGCAGGAGCATATTTCAGATATCGAAATCTATTAACATTATCTTTTCAATTCTTCCCACTCACCTGAATAATTTTAGCAGGTTAAAATCTGAAAATATGTTACGCAATAAAAGTTAATATATAATTTACAACTATAAATATCAGCATAAACATGCTTATATCATAACTATTTATTTATATTTTCCAACTCAAACCGTCCTTGTCATCATAAAACATTCACCATATAAATATTATCCTTTGCCTTTTTCTCACCTTATCCCTTTAAAAATTTGACATCGATTGACACCAATCATTAGAATCCGCGCGATTAATATAATAATCGGCAACAAACTAAAATATTTCCGCATTGAATAACACATTCACAGTAACGACCAATTAAAAATATTATAAATTTTCACCGTGAATTTATTTAGCTTAATCATTCATAAAACAAATGATTGTAAAGTAATTTTCAACGCATCAGGATTATGAAAAGGAATTCATCCTATGAATCTAAAAAAGACACTATTAAGCGTGTTAATGATATCGCCACTCTGCATATTGACAGGGTGTGACTATATTGGAAAAGCAAAACTAATCGACGATCTCTCCAAACAACAAGAGTTGCAAAAAGGTAAAATAGAGCAACTTGAAAAACAACAAGAACAAGATAAACGCAAGATAGAACTATTTGAAAAACAGCAAACTGCCATCATAAATAGTACCAAAACGCTTGCTAGTGTGGTGAAGGCGGTTAAAGAAAAGCAGGATGAATTTGTCTTCACAGAATTTAACCCAGCACAAACACAATACTTCATTTTAAATAACGGCTCTGTCGGTTTGGCGGGTCGGGTGCTGGCTATTGATGCAGTTGAAAACGGCAGCGTTATTCGTATTTCGCTGGTCAACCTATTAAGCGTTCCCGTATCAAATATTGGTTTTCATGCTACATGGGGCAATGAAAGGCCCACCGATGCCAAAGCTCTGGCGAAGTGGCAACAATTACTTTTCAATACCACCCTGAATTCCACTCTGCAATTAATGCCTGGTCAATGGCAAGACATTAATCTGACATTAAAAGGCGTTTCGCCTAATAACCTGAAGTATCTGAAGTTGTCCATCAATATGGACAATCTCCAGTTCGACACAGTTCAACCTGCTGAAACTCGGCAGCGAAAAAACAAAAAATAAATGCAGCTTCTGCGCTTATATCAAGGAATAGAGAACATCAATAATGAACAAAATATTTAAAGTAATCTGGAATCCGGCGACGGGCAGTTATAGCGTTGCCAGCGAAACGGCGAAGAGCCGTGGTAAGAAATCTGGTCGCAGTAAGCTGTTAATTTCTGCACTGGTTGCGGGTGGAATGTTGTCGTCGTTTGGGGCAAATGCCAGTGCGACACTTGATGGAGGTTCATCTATTGAAGACCCATCAATGGGTACTCGCTGGCTTGCAATCGGTGAGGGCGCAAAAGCAACATCCGCGTTACAAGGTGATGGATATACCGTTGCGATAGGGCTTAATGCACTAGCAGATGGTCAGGGTAGTCTTGCATTCGGCTACGATACCCACTCATCGGGTGATCGTTCTATCTCTATTGGCCAATATGCTGAATCCGCAGGAAACAGAACCATTGCTTTCGGTAGTGGGTCCAAGGCAATAGGAGACTATTCGCTTGCATTAGGAGGAACTACCTATACAGGTGGTGACTACTCCATTGCAGTGGGTAGGGATTCGAGGGTAGAAGACGATGCTGATTACGCCTCCTCTTTTGGTTACGGCGCCAAGGCAGGCGGGGTCTATAGCATGGCATTCGGTTTCGAAACTAAAGCTAATGCCGTTGACAGCCTGGCAATGGGACGACTAGCTACAGCCAGTGCAGCAAACGCTATTGCGATAGGTGCAGAGGCTGAAGCCGCTGAAAATGCGATGGCTATTGGCAATAATGCGAAGGCAAAAGGGACTAATAGCATGGCAATGGGGTTCGGAAGCCACGCCGATAAAGTCAATACTATCGCATTAGGAAATGGCAGCCAGGCTCTGGCAGATAATGCAATCGCCATAGGCCAGGGCAACAAAGCTGATGGCGTGGATGCCATCGCTCTGGGTAATGGTAGCCAGTCGAGAGGCTTAAACACCATTGCCTTAGGCACAGCCAGTAATGCAACTGGTGATAAGAGTCTTGCGCTTGGTAGTGATACCACTGCCAACGGTATTAACTCCGTCGCATTGGGTGCAGGTTCCACTGCGGATTTAGACAATACCGTCTCTGTCGACAATAGTTCATTAAAACGCAAGATCGTTAATGTGAAAAATGGCGCGATCAAGTCTGACAGTTACGATGCCATTAATGGTTCACAGCTTTATGCCATTAGCGACTCGGTAGCACAAAGGCTTGGGGGAGGATCATCAGTAGATGTTGATGACGGTACTGTTACAGCACCAACCTACAATTTAAAAAATGGTAGCAAAAAGAACGTAGGGGCTGCGCTCACTGTACTTGATGAAAACACCCTGCAATGGGACCAAATCAAAGGCAAATACAGCGCTGCTCATGGTACTAGTAGCCCAACTGCCAGCGTAATCACCGATGTTGCGGATGGCACGATTTCAGCCTCCAGTAAGGATGCGGTTAACGGCTCCCAACTGCAAGCTACCAATGACGATGTTGAGGCCAACACCACCAATATCGCTACTAATACCAGCAACATTGCCACGAATACGGCAAATATTGCCACCAACACCACCAATATCACCAACCTGACGGATTCCGTTGGTGACCTTCAGGCTGATGCCCTGCTCTGGAACGAAACTAAAAAGGCATTCAGTGCAGCTCACGGCCAGGATACCACCAGCAAAATCACCAACGTTAAAGATGGCGACCTGACGGCTGGCAGCACTGATGCCGTTAACGGCTCTCAGCTGAAAACCACCAACGATGCTGTGGCGACGAATACCACCAATATCGCCAATAACACTTCCAATATTGCCACTAACACCACCAACATCTCTAACCTGACTGAGACGGTGACTAACCTTGGTGAAGATGCGCTGAAATGGGATAAGGACAATTGTGTCTTCACGGCAGCTCATGGCACCGATGCCACCAGCAAAATCACCAATGTTAAAGATGGCGACCTGACGGCTGGCAGCACTGATGCCGTTAACGGCTCTCAGCTGAAAACTACCAACGATGCTGTGGCGACGAATACCACCAATATCGCCAATAACACTTCCAATATTGCCACTAACTCCACCAACATCTCTAACCTGACTGAGACGGTGACTAATCTTGGTGAGGATGCTCTGAAATGGGATAAGGACAATGGTGTCTTCACGGCAGCTCACGGCACCGAGGCCACCAGCAAAATCACCAACGTTAAAGATGCCGACCTGACGGCTGACAGCACCGATGCCGTTAACGGCTCTCAGCTGAAAACCACCAACGATGCCGTGGCGACGAATACCACCAATATCGCCACTAACACTTCCAATATTGCCACTAACACCACCAACATCTCTAACCTGACTGAGACGGTGACTAACCTTGGTGAAGATGCGCTGAAATGGGATAAGGACAATGGTGTATTCACGGCAGCTCACGGCACAGAAGCCACCAGCAAAATCACCAACGTTAAAGATGCCGACCTGACGGCTGGCAGCACTGATGCCGTTAACGGCTCCCAGCTGAAAACCACCAACGATGCTGTGGCGACGAATACCACCAATATTGCCACTAACACCACCAACATCTCTAACCTGACTGAGACGGTGACTAATCTTGGTGAGGATGCGCTGAAATGGGATAAGGACAATGGTGTATTCACGGCAGCTCATGGCAACAACACCGCCAGCAAAATCACCAATATCCTGGACGGCACAGTCACTGCAACCAGTTCCGATGCCATTAACGGCAGCCAGCTTTATGACTTAAGCAGCAATATCGCCACCTACTTCGGCGGCAATGCTTCTGTGAATACTGACGGTGTGTTTACCGGTCCAACCTACAAAATCGGTGAAACAAATTATTATAACGTCGGCGATGCACTGGCTGCGATTAACTCCTCATTTAGCACGTCTCTCGGCGATGCCCTGCTTTGGGACGCTTCCGTAGATAAATTTAGTGCCAAACACGGTACTAATGGTGACGCAAGCGTGATCACTGATGTCGCAAACGGGGATGTTTCAAGCACAAGCTCTGATGCTGTGAACGGCTCGCAACTCTATACCACCAATAAGTACGTCGTAGATGCGCTGGGTGGTGGTGCCGAAGTCAATGCAGACGGCACCATCACTGCGCCGACGTACACCATTGCTAATGCTGATTACGATAACGTCGGTGATGCCCTGAACGCCATCGACACCACTCTCGATGATGCTCTGCTCTGGGATACGGACGCCGGTGAAAATGGTGCATTTAGCGCCGCTCACGGAAAAGATAAAACTGCCAGTGTAATCACTAACGTCGCAAACGGTGCAATTTCCTCCACCAGCAGCGATGCTGTTAACGGCTCACAACTCTATACTACCAATCAGTACATAGTCGATGCGCTGGGTGGTGACGCAGAAGTTAACGCTGACGGCACCATCACCGCACCGACTTACACCATTGCGAATACCGATTACAACAACGTCGGTGACGCCCTGGATGCGCTTGATGATAACGCCCTGCTGTGGGATGAGACTGCCAATGGCGGTGCAGGAGCCTACAATGCCAGCCATGACGGTAAAGCCAGCATCATCACTAATGTCGCTGATGGCAGTATTAGTGAGGACAGCACCGATGCAGTGAACGGTTCTCAGTTGAATGCGACGAATATGATGATTGAGCAGAACAGCCAAATCATCAATCAGCTTGCTGGTAATACCGACGCAACCTATATCGAAGAAAATGGCGCTGGTATCAACTACGTTCGTACTAACGACAACGGTTTAGCCTTTAACGATGCAAGCGCCTCTGGTGTCGGCGCTACAGCTGTAGGTTATAACGCTGTCGCGTCTGGTGCCAGCAGCGTAGCCATTGGTCAGAACAGCAGCAGCACCGTTGATACCGGTATTGCGCTGGGTAGCAGCTCCGTTTCCAGCCGTGTAATTGCCAAAGGTTCTCGTGACACTAGCGTAACGGAAAATGGCGTGGTGATTGGTTATGACACCACTGACGGCGAACTGCTAGGTGCATTGTCAATTGGTGATGACGGTAAATACCGCCAAATCATCAACGTAGCTGATGGTTCAGAAGCCCATGACGCCGTTACGGTTCGTCAGTTGCAGAACGCTATTGGAGCGGTCGCCACTACGCCAACCAAGTACTTTCACGCCAACTCAACGGCAGAAGACTCACTGGCCGTTGGTGAAGACTCGCTGGCAATGGGTGCGAAAACTGTCGTTAATGGTAATGCAGGTATTGGTATCGGTTTGAACACTCTGGTTCTGGCTGATGCGATCAACGGCATTGCTATCGGCAGTAACGCACGCGCAAACCATGCAAACAGTATTGCAATGGGTAACGGTTCTCAGACCACCCGTGGTGCACAGACTGGCTACACCGCCTACAACATGGACGCACCGCAGAACTCTGTAGGTGAGTTTTCTGTTGGTAGTGAAGACGGTCAACGTCAGATCACCAACGTCGCAGCTGGTTCAGCGGATACCGATGCGGTTAACGTGGGTCAGTTGAAAGTCACTGATGAGCGCGTAGCGCAAAATACCCAGAGCATTACTAACCTGAACAATCAGGTCACTAATCTGGATACTCGCGTTACTAATATCGAAAACGGTATTGGCGATATCGTGACCACCGGTAGCACCAAGTACTTCAAGACCAACACCGATGGCGTAGATGCCAACGCCCAGGGTAAAGATAGCGTTGCGATTGGTTCTGGTTCCATTGCTGCCGCTGACAACAGCGTCGCACTGGGTACAGGCTCCGTGGCCAACGAAGAAAACACGATCTCTGTGGGTTCTTCTACCAACCAGCGCCGTATCACCAACGTAGCTGCCGGTGTTAATGCCACCGATGCGGTTAACGTGTCGCAGCTGAAATCTTCTGAAGCAGGCGGCGTTCGCTACGACACCAAAGCTGATGGCTCTATCGACTACAGCAACATCACTCTTGGTGGTGGCAACGGAGGTACGACTCGCATCAGCAACGTTTCCGCAGGTGTGAACAACAACGACGCGGTGAACTACGCGCAGTTGAAGCAAAGCGTGCAGGAAACAAAGCAATACACCGATCAGCGCATGGTTGAGATGGATAACAAACTGTCTAAAACTGAAAGCAAGTTGAGCGGGGGTATCGCTTCTGCAATGGCAATGACCGGTCTGCCGCAGGCTTACACTCCAGGTGCCAGCATGGCTTCTATTGGTGGCGGTACTTACAACGGTGAATCGGCAGTTGCTTTAGGTGTATCGATGGTGAGCGCCAATGGTCGTTGGGTCTACAAATTACAAGGTAGTACCAATAGCCAGGGTGAATACTCCGCCGCACTCGGTGCCGGTATTCAGTGGTAATGATCCATTAAGTTAGTGTGACTAAGGGCAAACGCCAAATTGCCTGATGCGCTACGCTTATCAGGCCTACAGGGTGATTCTGCACATTCCTATAGGCCGAGTAAGGTGTTCACGCCGCATCTGGCAAGATAAGGCGCACCGGGTCAACAATCTAAGGGCAATTCTCTGATGAGGATTGCCCTTTTCTTTACCAGACATCTCCCCCCACAAGAATTGGCCCTACCAATTCTTCGCTTATCTGACCTCTGGTTCACAATTCCCCAATTAAAACTCACATCAATGTTGCCAATACATAACATTTAGTTAACCATTCATTGTCATTATCCCTACACAACACAATTGGCAGTGCCACTTTTACACAACGTGTGACAAGGAGATGAGCAACAGACTCATTACACGATGTGCGTGGACTCCAGGAGACCTGCAATGAATCTCTGGCAACAAAACTACGATCCCGCCGGGAATATCTGGCTTTCCAGCCTGATAGCATCGCTTCCCATCCTGTTTTTCTTCTTTGCGCTGATTAAGCTCAAACTGAAAGGATACATCGCCGCCTCATGGACAGTGGCAATCGCCCTTGCCGTGGCTTTGCTGTTCTATAAAATGCCGGTCGCTAACGCGCTGGCCTCGGTGATTTATGGCTTCTTCTACGGGTTGTGGCCCATCGCGTGGATCATTATTGCAGCGGTGTTCGTCTATAAGATCTCGGTGAAAACCGGGCAGTTTGACATCATTCGCTCGTCTATTCTTTCGATAACCCCTGACCAGCGTCTGCAAATGCTGATCGTCGGTTTCTGTTTCGGCGCGTTCCTCGAAGGAGCTGCAGGCTTTGGCGCACCGGTAGCAATTACCGCCGCATTGCTGGTCGGTCTGGGCTTTAAACCACTGTACGCCGCCGGGCTGTGCCTGATTGTTAACACCGCGCCAGTGGCATTTGGCGCGATGGGCATTCCAATCCTGGTTGCCGGACAGGTAACAGGTATCGACAGCTTTGAGATTGGCCAGATGGTGGGGCGGCAGCTACCGTTTATGACCATTATCGTGCTGTTCTGGATCATGGCGATTATGGACGGCTGGCGCGGTATCAAAGAGACGTGGCCTGCGGTCGTGGTTGCGGGCGGCTCGTTTGCCATCGCTCAGTACCTTAGCTCTAACTTCATTGGGCCGGAGCTGCCGGATATTATCTCTTCGCTGGTATCACTGCTCTGCCTGACGCTGTTCCTCAAACGCTGGCAGCCAGTGCGCGTATTCCGTTTTGGTGATTTGGGGGCGTCACAGGTTGATATGACGCTGGCCCACACCGGTTACACTGCGGGTCAGGTGTTACGTGCCTGGACACCGTTCCTGTTCCTGACCGCTACCGTAACACTGTGGAGTATCCCGCCGTTTAAAGCCCTGTTCGCATCGGGTGGCGCGCTGTATGAGTGGGTGATCAATATTCCGGTGCCGTACCTCGATAAACTGGTTGCCCGTATGCCGCCAGTAGTCAGCGAGGCTACAGCCTATGCCGCCGTGTTTAAGTTCGACTGGTTCTCTGCCACCGGTACCGCCATTCTGTTTGCTGCGTTGCTCTCGGTTGTCTGGCTGAAGATGAAACCGTCTGACGCTATCAGCACCTTCGGCAGCACGCTGAAAGAACTGGCTCTGCCCATCTACTCCATCGGTATGGTGCTGGCATTCGCCTTTATTTCGAACTATTCCGGACTGTCATCAACACTGGCGCTGGCACTGGCGCACACCGGTCATGCATTCACCTTCTTCTCGCCGTTCCTCGGCTGGCTGGGGGTATTCCTGACCGGGTCGGATACCTCATCTAACGCCCTGTTCGCCGCGCTGCAAGCCACCGCAGCACAACAAATTGGCGTCTCTGATCTGTTGCTGGTTGCCGCCAATACCACCGGTGGCGTCACCGGTAAGATGATCTCCCCGCAATCTATCGCTATCGCCTGTGCGGCGGTAGGCCTGGTGGGCAAAGAGTCTGATTTGTTCCGCTTTACTGTCAAACACAGCCTGATCTTCACCTGTATGGTGGGCGTGATCACCACGCTTCAGGCCTATGTCTTAACGTGGATGATTCCTTAATGATTGTTTTACCCAGACGCCTGTCAGACGAGGTTGCCGATCGTGTGCGGGCGCTGATTGATGAAAAAAACCTGGAAGCGGGCATGAAGTTGCCCGCTGAGCGCCAACTGGCGATGCAACTCGGCGTATCACGTAATTCACTGCGCGAGGCACTGGCAAAACTGGTGAGCGAAGGCGTGCTGCTCAGTCGACGCGGCGGCGGGACGTTTATTCGCTGGCGTCATGACACATGGTCGGAGCAAAACATCGTCCAGCCGCTAAAAACGCTGATGGCCGATGATCCGGATTACAGTTTCGATATTCTGGAAGCCCGCTACGCCATTGAAGCCAGCACCGCATGGCATGCGGCAATGCGCGCCACACCTGGCGACAAAGAAAAGATTCAGCTTTGCTTTGAAGCAACGCTCAGCGAAGACCCGGATATCGCCTCACAAGCGGACGTTCGTTTTCATCTGGCGATTGCCGAAGCCTCACATAACATCGTGCTGCTGCAAACCATGCGCGGTTTCTTCGATGTCCTGCAATCCTCAGTGAAGCATAGCCGTCAGCGGATGTATCTGGTGCCACCGGTTTTTTCACAACTGACCGAACAACATCAGGCTGTCATTGACGCCATTTTTGCTGGTGATGCCGACGGGGCGCGTAAAGCAATGATGGCGCACCTTAGTTTTGTTCACACCACCATGAAACGATTCGATGAAGATCAGGCTCGCCACGCACGGATTACCCGCCTGCCCGGTGAGCATAATGAGCATTCGAGGGAGAAAAACGCATGATTATTTCCGCAGCCAGCGATTATCGCGCCGCAGCGCAACGCATTCTGCCGCCGTTCCTGTTCCACTATATGGATGGGGGTGCATATTCTGAATACACGCTGCGCCGCAACGTGGAAGATTTGTCAGAAGTGGCGCTGCGCCAGCGTATTCTGAAAAACATGTCCGACTTAAGCCTGGAAACGACGCTGTTTAATGAGAAATTGTCGATGCCGGTGGCGCTAGGTCCGGTAGGTTTGTGTGGCATGTATGCGCGACGCGGCGAAGTTCAGGCAGCCAAAGCGGCGGATGCGCATGGCATTCCGTTTACTCTCTCGACGGTTTCCGTTTGCCCGATTGAAGAAGTCGCGCCAGCCATCAAGCGCCCAATGTGGTTCCAGCTTTATGTACTGCGCGATCGCGGCTTTATGCGTAACGCGCTGGAGCGAGCAAAAGCAGCGGGTTGTTCGACGCTGGTTTTCACCGTGGATATGCCGACACCGGGAGCGCGTTATCGTGATGCGCATTCTGGAATGAGCGGCCCGAACGCGGCAATGCGCCGCTATTTGCAGGCGGTGACGCATCCGCAATGGGCGTGGGATGTGGGCCTGAACGGTCGTCCGCATGATTTAGGAAATATTTCGGCTTACCTCGGCAAACCGACCGGACTGGAAGATTACATCGGCTGGCTGGGGAATAACTTCGATCCGTCCATCTCATGGAAAGACCTTGAGTGGATCCGCGATTTCTGGGATGGCCCGATGGTGATCAAAGGGATCCTCGATCCGGAAGATGCGCGCGATGCAGTACGTTTTGGTGCTGATGGGATTGTAGTTTCTAACCACGGTGGCCGCCAGTTGGACGGTGTACTCTCTTCCGCTCGTGCGTTGCCCGCTATTGCAGATGCGGTGAAAGGTGATATAGCCATTCTGGCGGATAGCGGAATTCGTAACGGGCTTGATGTCGTGCGTATGATTGCGCTCGGTGCCGACACCGTACTGCTGGGTCGTGCTTTCTTGTATGCGCTGGCAACAGCTGGCCAGGCGGGTGTAGCTAACCTGCTAAATCTGATCGAAAAAGAGATGAAAGTGGCGATGACGCTGACTGGCGCGAAATCGATCAGCGAAATTACGCAAGATTCGCTGGTGCAGGGGCTGGGTAAAGAGTTGCCTGCGGCACTGGCTCCCATGGCGAAAGGGAATGCGGCATAGTCGTTTGCGCCCCCTCACCCTAACCCTCTCCCTCAGGGAGAGGGGAACGTTCGGCGCTGTATGTACTCCCTCACTCTGAAACGACACCGCACTCTTTTTTTCTCCCTCGCCCCTCTGGGGAGAGGCCGGGGTGAGGGGAAAAGGCCGCACGGCTCACCAATTTTCTGCTATCCTGCCCCCGCACTAAGGGGGCAGTATGCTAAACATCGTACTTTACGAACCAGAAATTCCGCCAAATACTGGCAACATCATCCGTCTTTGCGCTAATACCGGCTTTCGTCTGCATATCATCGAACCGATGGGATTTGCCTGGGACGATAAGCGCCTGCGCCGCGCAGGGCTGGACTATCACGAATTTACCGCCGTTACGCGTCATCATGACTATCGCGCGTTCCTCGAAGCAGAAAATCCCCAACGGCTGTTTGCCCTTACGACCAAAGGTACGCCCGCACATAGCGCCGTAAGCTATCAGGATGGCGACTATCTGATGTTTGGCCCGGAAACGCGCGGCCTGCCAGCGAGCATTCTTGATGCCCTGCCCGCTGAACAAAAAATTCGTATTCCAATGGTGCCGGACAGCCGCAGCATGAACCTGTCCAATGCGGTGTCGGTGGTGGTGTATGAAGCCTGGCGCCAGCTGGGGTATCCGGGAGCGGTGTTGAGAGATTAGTTACGCCAGGCCGGATAAGATGCGTTATGAACTGCATCGCATCCGGCACGATCACAAGGCGTCAGATCCCATCCCCATACTCAAATGTATGGTTAATACCGTTGAAATGCTGGTCCATATCCATTGATGGCTTATCGCTGTCTGGTTTACCGACAATGCGTGCCGGAACGCCAGCGGCGGTGGTATGCGGCGGCACCGGTTGCAGCACTACAGAACCTGCACCAATCTTCGCGCCGCGCCCAACTTCAATATTGCCGAGAATTTTCGCGCCCGCGCCAATCATCACACCTTCACGAATTTTCGGGTGACGGTCACCACCAGATTTACCCGTACCGCCAAGCGTCACAGATTGCAGAATCGATACGTCGTTTTCAATCACCGCCGTTTCACCAACGACGATGCCTGTCGCGTGGTCAAGCATGATACCGCGACCAATTTTTGCTGCCGGGTGAATATCAACCTGGAACATCACAGAAACCTGGTTTTGCAGAAAGATTGCCAGTGCGCGACGCCCCTGATTCCACAACCAGTGACCGATGCGATAGGCCTGCAAGGCATGAAAACCCTTCAGGTATAACAACGGGGTTGAGTATTTATCGACTGCCGGGTCGCGGGTACGCACCGCCTGAATATCACAGGCCGCAGAGGCGATCATTTCCGGGTCAGCGGCGTAGGCTTCTTCCACCACTTCACGGATAGCAATAGCAGGCATAATTGGCGATGACAGCTTGTTCGCCAGCATGTAGCTCAGTGCACTGCCAAGGTTTTCGTGCTTGAGTAGCGTCGCGTGGTAAAAACTGGCCAGCATTGGCTCACAGTCCGCCAGCGTTCTGGCTTCGGCTTTAATATTGTTCCAGACAATTTCCAGTTCTTCACACGACATTGCTTACTCCACACGATGAGATAATGACCGGCCCGTTCTGCGCGGGCCGGGTCATAGCGGTAACAAAGGTTCCCTGGGGTTAGTGGCTGCTGCGCTCGTCCTTGCGTGCACGACCTAATAACGTCAATGCTGCCTCGCGCGCGTTTTTTCCGCAATATAATACTTGATAAATTTCCTCGGTTATTGGCATTTCAACGCCGAAGCGATGCGCCAGTTCGCGGACTTCTTTCGTATTGCGGTAGCCTTCCACCACCTGACCAATCTTCTCCTGCGCGCTTTGTACATCCATGCCCTGACCGAGCATCATGCCAAAACGGCGGTTACGCGACTGGTTGTCGGTACAGGTAAGCACCAGATCCCCCAGCCCCGCCATGCCCATAAAGGTGGCAGGATCGGCACCCAGCGCCGCGCCAAGACGCGACATTTCAGCCAGCCCACGGGTGATCAGCGCCGTACGCGCATTCGCACCAAAACCGATACCGTCGGACATCCCCGCACCAATGGCAATGACGTTTTTCACCGCGCCGCCAAGCTGCACGCCAATGAAATCCGGGTTACTGTAAACGCGGAAACTTTTGCCGCAGTGCAGCAGCTGCTGAAGATCATCAGCAAAGGTCTGATCGGTCGAGGCCAGCGAAATAGCTGTCGGTAAACCTGCCGCCAGTTCTTTCGCAAACGTTGGGCCAGAGATAACCGCCAGCGGAATTTGATCGCCTAACGCCTCGCGGGCCACGTCCTGTAACAGACGCCCGGTTTCCGCTTCCAGCCCTTTGGTCGCCCACACCAGACGCGCATCAGGACGCATCAGCGGTTTAATCTGGCGCAGCACTTCACCAAAGACATGGCTGGGTACGACGACGAGAATATTACGGCTGGCTGCCAGCGCAGTGGCGAGATCGCTTTCAAGATGGAGCGTATCGGGAAAAGGCACATCGGGGAGAAACGCGGCGTTACAGCGGTCGCGTTCAAGCGTTGCGATATGTTCAGGGTCATGGCCCCAGAGGACAACCTCGTGGCCATTTCTTGCCAGGGTGATGGCAAGAGCGGTGCCGTACGAGCCGGCACCGATCACAGTCATTGAAGCATTACGTTGGTTCATCAGGCATCCTGATGTTCTTCAGTACCTTCGCCAGCCTGCTGCTGCAAATAGTTCATGAACAGCGCATCGAAGTTAACCGGCGCAAGGTTCAGTTGCGGGAATGTACCGCGGGATACCATGCTGGTGATGCACTCACGAGCATACGGGAACAGAATGTTCGGGCAGTATGCGCCCAGGCAATGTGCCATCTGGGTGCCTTCGATACCCGCGATGGAGAAAATACCGCCCTGCTGAACTTCACACAGGAACGCGGTTTCTTCGCCCAGGGAGGCCGTTACGGTAACACGCAGTACCACTTCGTAAACGTCATCTGCCAGTTGAGTAGATGCCGTATCCAGATCAAGTTTAACTTCTGGCTGCCAATCTTTCTGGAAAACGTGCGGCGCGTTCGGCGCTTCGAAAGAAATATCCTTGGTATAAATACGTTGGATCTGGAAAGTCATTTCGGTGTTGTTTTGTTCTGACATGTGTAGAAAACCCTTAAGTGTTGTCCTTAAATACTGCGCAATGTAATGCCAACGTTCACACGTTATTTCAGCAGGGGATCCAGTCCACCACGTGCATCCAATGCATACAAGTCATCACAGCCGCCAATGTGCTGTGCGTCAATAAAAATCTGGGGAACCGTGGTGCGACCGCTGCGTTTGATCATCTCTTCACGCTTGGCGGCGTTGCCATCGATCGGCAGCTCCTGGAAACTCACGCCTTTGCTGCTCAGCAGTGCTTTTGCACGATGGCAATACGGGCAGGTTTCTTTGGTATAGATTTCAACATTGGCCATAAATTAGCTCCTGTTTTTTTACCCTGAAATTTCATGTTGCAGGGCGGCAGCAAAATGGAGTGTCCCCAGAAGCTTATAACAATAAGTCGCTGGGGGCCTAATTGCAGCTAACGGCCTGCATCATGAAAGACGACAGGTAAATTATTTGCCGCGCACCAAAGGCAAGTTTTCGCCAGCCCAGCCAGCGACGCCTTCTTTCAGCACGAATACTTGCGCAAAACCAGCTTTCGTCAGTGCGTTTGCAGGCTCCTGGCACTGCATGCCAGAACCGTCTACCACGATAACCGGTTTGTCTTTGTGCTTCTCAAGCTCACCAACATTGTTGGCTTTGATTTCGCTCGGCAACAGATTAATAGAACCTGCGATATGGCCTTTACGGAAGTCATCACGCTGACGTAAATCCACAACCACAGCGTCTTCTTTGTTGATCAGACGCGTAGCTTCACCACGACTAATCACCTTCACTTTCGAGGTCAGGCTCTTAAACGTAGTCACAAGAACCGCCACCAGTAACGCGATCCAGGCGATACTCAGTATGGGATGACGGCCAACAAATTGCATAATTTCTTGCATGGGGGGTAACAACTCCCGACGTAGTGATTAAAAAAACCAGGAAAGGAGTATACCTGCGCGGTGCGGCAAATACAGCCAGCGCGTTAACTGGAATGCAATTTTGCGGGGCGCGACGAAAAAAAAGCGTAAATCTGGCATCGGCTTGCCGCGAGCGGTCGTATATTTTGATCTTCAGAGGCTATTTTATCGATTCAGCTGTAGTAAAATTACGCAAATTTTGACTCTTGAGTATGAGGTTGTCGCAATGTCGGTTTCTAAAAAACCTATGGTACTGGTGATTCTGGATGGCTATGGCTATCGCGAAGAACAGCAGGATAACGCCATTTTTAGTGCTAAAACCCCGGTAATGGATGCACTGTGGGCCAATCGTCCGCATACCCTGATCGACGCTTCCGGTCTGGAAGTCGGTCTGCCTGACCGTCAGATGGGTAACTCCGAAGTAGGCCACGTTAACCTGGGTGCCGGCCGCATCGTGTATCAGGACCTGACTCGTCTGGACGTTGAAATCAAAAATCGCGCTTTCTTTGCTAATCCAGTGCTGACTGGCGCGGTAGATAAAGCGAAAAACGCAGGCAAAGCGGTACACATTATGGGTCTGCTCTCCGCAGGCGGCGTACACAGCCACGAAGATCACATCATGGCGATGGTAGAACTGGCAGCTGAACGCGGCGCAGAAAAAATCTACCTGCACGCATTCCTTGACGGTCGCGACACTCCGCCGCGCAGTGCTGAATCCTCGCTGAAAAAATTCGAAGAGAAATTTGCCGCGCTGGGTAAAGGCCGCGTAGCGTCCATCATTGGTCGTTACTACGCGATGGACCGCGATAACCGTTGGGATCGCGTTGAAAAAGCTTATGACCTGCTGACTCTGGCGCAGGGTGAGTTCCAGGCCGATACCGCCGTTGCTGGTTTGCAGGCTGCTTATGCTCGCGACGAAAACGACGAGTTCGTGAAAGCGACCGTTATTCGTGCAGAAGGTCAGCCAGATGCGGCAATGGAAGACGGCGATGCGCTGATTTTCATGAACTTCCGTGCTGACCGTGCGCGTGAAATCACTCGTGCTTTCGTGAACGCTGATTTCGATGGCTTCGCGCGTAAGAAAGTGGTTAACGTCGATTTCGTGATGCTGACCGAATACGCCGCTGACATCAAAACTGCGGTTGCTTACCCACCCGCTTCCCTGGTTAACACCTTCGGCGAGTGGATGGCGAAAAACGACAAAACTCAGTTGCGTATTTCCGAAACCGAAAAATATGCCCACGTTACTTTCTTCTTCAACGGTGGCGTAGAAGAGTCGTTCAAAGGCGAAGATCGCATTCTGATCAACTCACCGAAAGTGGCTACCTACGATCTGCAACCGGAAATGAGCTCCGCAGAGCTGACCGAAAAACTGGTTGCGGCCATCAAGAGCGGCAAATACGACACCATCATCTGTAACTATCCGAACGGCGACATGGTAGGTCACACCGGGGTGATGGAAGCGGCGGTTAAAGCGGTTGAAGCACTGGATCACTGCGTGGAAGAAGTCGCGAAAGCGGTTGAGTCCGTGGGTGGACAACTGCTGATCACCGCTGACCACGGTAACGCTGAGCAGATGCGCGATCCGGCAACGGGTCAGGCACATACGGCACACACCAACCTGCCAGTTCCGCTGATTTACGTTGGCGATAAGAACGTGAAAGCGGTTGAAGGCGGCAAACTTTCTGACATCGCGCCGACCATGTTGTCGCTGATGGGTATGGAAATCCCGCAAGAGATGACTGGTAAGCCGCTGTTCATCGTGGAATAATCCCTCCCCATGAGGGGAAAGGCGATTAATACCATGACACGGGCCGTGAAACCGCGCAGGTTTGCAATCAGGCCCATCATCTACGCCAGCGTTCTTAGCGCTGGCGTATTGTTGTGCGCCTTTTCCGCCCACGCGGATGAGCGTGACCAACTCAAATCTATTCAGGCCGATATCGCCGCGAAAGAGCGCGCGGTACGCCAAAAGCAACAACAACGCGCAAGCCTGCTCGCACAATTGAAAAAGCAGGAAGAAGCGATCTCTGAATCCACCCGTAAGCTGCGCGAAACGCAAAACACGCTCAATCAACTCAATAAACAGATTGATGAGATGAACGTGTCGATTGCCAAACTGGAGCAGCAAAAAGCCGCCCAGGAGCGCAGCCTCGCCGCACAACTGGATGCCGCATTCCGTCAGGGCGAGCATACCGGTATTCAGCTGATTCTCAGCGGTGAAGAAAGCCAGCGTGGACAGCGTTTACAGGCTTATTTCGGCTATCTCAACCAGGCGCGACAAGAAACCATTGCCCAGTTGAAGCAAACGCGTGAAGAAGTCGCCATGCAGCGTGCTGAACTGGAAGAGAAACAGAGCGAGCAACAAACGCTGTTATATGAGCAGCGCGCCCAACAGGCGAAACTGACTCAGGCGCTGAACGAGCGTAAAAAGACGCTGGCAGGGCTGGAGTCTTCCATCCAGCAAGGTCAGCAACAGTTGAGCGAGCTGCGCGCCAACGAATCCCGTCTGCGTAACAGCATTGCCCGTGCGGAAGCCGCGGCGAAAGCGCGTGCAGAACGAGAAGCACGTGAGGCCCAGGCGGTTCGCGACCGCCAGAAAGAAGCGACGCGTAAAGGCACCACCTACAAACCGACTGAAAGCGAAAAATCGCTGATGTCCCGTACCGGTGGTCTGGGCGCGCCGCGTGGTCAGGCATTCTGGCCGGTTCGCGGGCCGACGCTGCATCGCTATGGCGAACAGCTACAGGGTGAATTACGCTGGAAAGGGATGGTGATTGGTGCCTCTGAAGGTACTGAAGTTAAAGCGATTGCCGACGGTCGGGTGATTCTGGCTGACTGGCTGCAAGGCTACGGTCTGGTGGTGGTGGTTGAGCATGGTAAAGGCGACATGAGTCTTTACGGCTATAATCAGAGCGCACTGGTGAGCGTTGGTTCGCAGGTTCGCGCGGGCCAGCCAATTGCACTGGTGGGCAGCAGTGGCGGTCAGGGTCGGCCTTCACTCTATTTCGAAATTCGCCGCCAGGGTCAGGCGGTCAATCCACAGCCGTGGTTGGGAAGATAAGTTTTGTTTCCATTTCGTCGTAACGTTCTTGCATTTGCCGCTCTGTTGGCGCTCTCCTCCCCCGTAATTGCTGGCAAACTTGCCATCGTCATTGATGATTTTGGGTATCGCCCGCACAACGAAAACCAGGTGCTGGCGATGCCTTCCGCTATCTCCGTCGCTGTATTACCCGATTCACCGCACGCCAGAGAGATGGCGACCAAAGCGCATAACAGCGGTCACGAAGTGTTGATTCATCTCCCGATGGCACCGTTGAGTAAACAGCCGCTGGAGAAAAATACGCTACGCCCGGAGATGAGCAGCGACGAAATTGAGCGCATTATTCGTAGTGCGGTCAATAACGTGCCCTATGCCGTGGGGATCAACAACCACATGGGCAGCAAGATGACCTCTAACCTGTTTGGTATGCAGAAAGTGATGCAGGCGCTGGAGCGTTACAATCTTTACTTCCTCGACAGCGTAACCATTGGTAATACCCAGGCGATGCGCGCCGCGCAAGGCACTGGCGTGAAGGTTATTAAACGGAAGGTGTTCCTCGACGATTCACAGAACGAAGCGGACATCCGTGTGCAGTTCAATCGCGCAATTGATCTGGCGCGTCGCAACGGTTCAACCATTGCCATTGGGCATCCTCACCCTTCAACGGTACGCGTGCTACAACAGATGGTTTATAACCTGCCGCCAGACATTACGCTGGTAAAAGCCAGCAGCTTGCTGAATGAACCGCAGGTTGATACGTCTACACCGCCGAAAAACACTGTGCCCGACACACCGCGTAATCCGTTCCGTGGCGTGAAGCTGTGCAAACCGAAGAAACCGATAGAACCTGTTTATGCTAATCGCTTCTTTGAAGTATTAAGCGAAAGCATCAGCCAGAGCACGCTGATCGTTTACTTCCAGCATCAGTGGCAAGGCTGGGGCAAACAGCCCGAAGCGGCGAAACTTAACGCTAGCGCAAATTAAAGGCGCTACGCGTAATGCGATGGTGCGACCGCGTTTTGTCGCGCCATTGCCATAAGCGGAAAGACCACAGTAACGCCTGGTAACCCACCTTCACGCTGCGCACATTGGTAATCAGGCGCTTATACATACCGGAAGTAAATATCTCGGCAATCATCCGTTGGCGGGTAAGAATATCCGGCTCTTTGCGCACCGCATGGCAAACACGCAATGCTTCGTAAGTTATTTGCTGATGAAATTCCGGATAAATCGTAATTTTGTCGGCATAATTTCGATTTAATTTCTCCAGCAGGCGGGTAATCTTAATATAGTGACGTTGATAATTAAGGTTTTTATTCCCTTGTCTATGCAACCGACTCACTGACGTATTATGCAGATAATATTTATATAATGATTGCTCGGTATATCGCGCACGCAGCGCATTAAACATGAATTCTGTTGTCCAGACAATATCCTGATGATGTAATCCGGCAATAAATTTAATGTTATTTTTAACAATAACATCGCGGCGATAAACCCCCATCCAGACAACGTGAGTCCAACGGCGCGAAGAAAGCCCCATCCGCAGCCAGTCCGGGCCGGTTAAGACACCGGTTGAGCGAAGGCGATCGCTGGGGATGGATTGCCAGGTTTCTCCCGTTTCACGAAAACACCAGTCAGCGTTGCACTGCGCCACGTCGAGGTCGTCCTCTAACGCCATGGTCATCAGCGTTTCGTACATGGTGGGATAGACTTCATCGTCAGCATCGACAAAAGCGACATATTTGCCCGTTGCCACTTCAATCCCACGATTACGCGCCACCGATGCGCCAGCATTCGCCTGATGCAACAAACGAACGTGCGGATAGTTTTCTGCGTAATGCTTTGCTATTTCAACAGAATTATCCGTTGAACCATCGTTAATAATAATGATTTCCAGAGCAGTCCAGGTTTGCGTAATTAAAGATTCCATACAAGTGCGGAAATCATCGCCCGCATTATATAACGGAATAATAACACTAAGTTTATTGGTGCTGTTCATCATAAATTACCGACAACCTCTGAAGTTATCCTGACGTTTTACAGGCTTTGTATTAAGAAACTATTAAGCCTGTGAGATATTCTTTTTACAGGTGAGAGAGTCACTTCAGGGTAGAGAGATAATGAGAGCAGCTATATAAGAGATCAGCACAATTACGAACTCTTTATTACACTGACAGGATTTTACATATTTAACAGATTATCCTCAGATAAAAGGGCTGGAATACCAGCCCTTGTTCGTGTTAATCCCAGCTCAGAATAACTTTCCCGGACTGGCCCGAACGCATAGCGTCAAAGCCCTTCTGGAAATCATCGATAGAGAAACGATGGGTAATGATCGGCGAGAGATCGAGGCCAGACTGAATCAGCGCCGCCATCTTGTACCAGGTTTCAAACATCTCACGACCGTAAATGCCTTTAATGAACAAGCCCTTAAAGATCACTTTTGTCCAGTCTATCGACATGTCAGAAGGTGGAATACCCAGCATCGCAATGCGACCGCCGTGGTTCATGGTGTCGAGCATGGTACGAAACGCTGGCGGCGCACCAGACATTTCCAGACCGACATCAAAGCCTTCGGTCATGCCTAACTCCGCCATCACGTCATTGAGATTTTCTTTGGCGACGTTAACCGCACGGGTGATACCCATTTTACGCGCCAGCTCAAGGCGGTATTCATTAACATCCGTGATCACCACGTTGCGTGCACCAACGTGTTTCGCCACCGCCGCAGCCATGATACCTATCGGCCCTGCACCAGAGACCAGCACATCCTCGCCAACCAGATCGAACGACAGCGCGGTATGCACGGCGTTACCGAAGGGATCAAAAATGGAAGCCAGGTCGTCGGAGATATTGTCTGGGATTTTGAAGGCGTTGAACGCCGGGATCACCAGATATTCGGCGAAGCAGCCCGGACGGTTAACGCCGACGCCGATCGTGTTGCGGCACAGATGGGTACGACCGCCACGACAGTTGCGACAGTGACCGCAAGTGATATGGCCTTCGCCAGAAACGCGATCGCCAATCTTGAAGCCTTTCACTTCCTGACCAATACCTACCACTTCACCGACATATTCATGGCCCACGACCATCGGCACCGGGATGGTTTTTTGCGACCACTCATCCCAGTTATAGATGTGAACGTCAGTCCCGCAGATGGCTGTTTTACGGATTTTAATCAGCAGATCGTTATGCCCGAGTTCCGGTACAGGAACGTCGGTCATCCAGATGCCCTCTTCCGCTTTCAGTTTGGATAACGCTTTCATCTCACATCCTCAGGCAATAACGCCCAGTTGTTTACCAATACGCGTGAATGCTTCTACTGCACGCGTAATTTGCTCAGGGGTATGCGCCGCAGACATCTGGGTACGAATACGCGCCTGACCTTTCGGAACGACCGGATAGAAGAAACCGGTGACGTAAATGCCCTCTTTTTGCAGCTCACGGGCAAATTTCTGCGCCACTACCGCATCACCAAGCATGACCGGAATAATGGCGTGATCGGCTCCCGCCAGGGTAAAGCCCGCCGCCGACATTTGCTCACGGAACTGACGCGCGTTCGCCCACAGACGGTCACGCAGCTCGCTACCCGCTTCGACCATCTCCAGTACTTTGATGGATGCGGCAACAATGGCTGGAGCCAGCGAGTTGGAGAACAGATACGGACGAGAACGCTGGCGCAGCCACTCAACCACTTCTTTGCGCGCCGCGGTATAACCACCAGAAGCCCCGCCCAGCGCTTTACCAAGCGTACCGGTGATAATATCGACCCGGCCCATCACATCGCAGTATTCATGGGAACCACGACCATTTTCACCGACAAAACCGACCGCGTGGGAGTCGTCTACCATCACCAGGGCATCGTATTTATCTGCCAGATCGCAAACGCCTTTCAGGTTGGCAATCACGCCGTCCATCGAGAACACACCATCGGTGGCAATCAGCACATGACGCGCACCGGCTTCACGCGCTTCTTTCAGACGTGCTTCCAGCTCCTGCATATCGTTGTTGGCATAGCGATAGCGTTTAGCTTTACACAGACGCACACCATCAATAATAGACGCGTGGTTCAGTGCGTCGGAGATAATGGCGTCTTCCGCGCCCAGCAGCGTTTCAAACAGGCCACCGTTAGCATCAAAGCAGGAAGAGTAGAGAATCGCATCTTCCATCCCCAGGAATGCCGCCAGTTTTTGTTCAAGCTCTTTATGGCTGTCCTGAGTGCCGCAAATAAAACGCACCGAAGCCATGCCGAAACCGTGAGAATCCATTCCCGCCTTTGCCGCCGCAATCAGATCCGGATGATTCGCCAGCCCGAGATAGTTATTGGCACAAAAGTTAATGACGTGGCTTCCATCAGCCACAGTGATATCTGCTTGCTGCGCAGACGTAATAATGCGCTCTTCTTTAAACAACCCTTCCGCCCGTGCGGTTTCCAGATCGTTGGTTAACTGCTGATAAAATTCTCCACGCATTGCGATTCTCCAGACAGGGCAAATTCCAGCACATATTACCCAAACTTATAGGTCGCGACGAGATGACGCGTTAACACTTCTGCAAAATTCAGGATAAATAACGTGTATCTTGATGTCTCTCAACACCTACAGATAGTAGAAAAACTGTACAGTTTTGGCTGAGCATAATGATGAGTGATTTTACTGCATTGATATAAAAAGAAAAAATGATGCCAAAACATCATTTTTCCTATCTCAGTTGGCATCAAAACGCTACCCACTAATGGCGGGAAACCTATTTTCTTGAAAGGAAAATTCTCAGCGCCTGCATTTTTGCCCCTAAAGTGTTACTCCTGAAGCAGCGAAACAAATCGAACCATTTTCCTCTTCCCAGATAGTTTAGGTTGAAGAGATCGGAACGTTTGTAATAGCACATGACAAAAATGCCCTGGTCATCGTCCACAATGTTATTGTTTAGTGTTATTTTTTGACTTTCCAGAACTAATTTATAGAATTCTTTCCATTTATGCTGTGAACCAACAATTGCGCCCCCAATAATATATACATGATTGCCAATCATGAAATCAAAAGCCTGTTGTTGAGATGTAACAGTAAGCCCCTTTTTTATAGTGAAAAGATGCATCTTATTTTCATCAAATGGGAAATCCCAAATTTTCAATCCTCGAGTCACATTTGGCTTACGGCAATAGCCAAAATCTATCCACGCAACAAGAGGCGTTTTCACTAAGCCCATGTTGATAGCTTTATTTACAAAATAGGCCTTAAGGTTACATACCAAAACATACTCTGGTGACCAGTACTCTGGGTTTTTTAATTGTCGAGGCTCAAGTCTATTTGTAAACGACTCATCTTTTTGAATTTTTTCGATACGACTTCTGATATATCTAAATTTCTTTTTTATATCGATAGCGATAACCGTTGTTGGTTTTCCGTTGCGAATCGCTTCAACCCTTGGTTTCAAATCGGGAGAAGTGAAAATAATCATCTCATTTTCAAGTACGGCCAGACGCTCAAAGTAACTAAAATAAACATCAACTGAACGAGCTAGTTTTTCACGGAACCCTTTATTAGCAGTCCAATCCCCTCTACCAATGTCAAAATATGCAGTGATAATTGTGGTGGATGATTTCATTACTAATAAGACCATTAATATAAAAAAATAATTATATCATAAATATTAACAGAATGTATACTGTATATTATCCATTCAAATGCTTCCGTTATTTACCATACATCGGAATATTGATACTAAAGCACTATTCACGTGCAAAACCAACATCCGCCATGAAGGACTAGGGAAGGTGCGAATAAGCGGGGAAATTCTTCTCGGCTGACTCAGTCATTTCATTTCTTCATGTTTGAGCCGAT